>NZ_JBYVJU010000005.1:0-249150 GCF_058147085.1 Parendozoicomonas sp. 209JJ7-1
ACATGAGAAGACTATAGCCCCTTGGAAAGAAAAAGGGGGGGGCTTGGAGCATGGGTTCACGGAATACTTACGATAGAGCTGTGGTTGACCCGCTAACTGCTTGTTATTTATGGATTTACTGTGAAAAAGTCAACCTGAGAGTCAACCCCGATTTTGAGCCTGGCGCTAGTGCTTTTCCGCGGTGATGTGGACCCGCAATAGAGAAAGGCGCCCAGGGTCCCCGGCACAGCAACTGCCAGCCAGATATAGAATGTTTGTAGCTATGATGTGAGATTTTTTCCATCTTGAACTATGTTGGATAAGCCATCGGCATGTGAGTATAAAGTGTGAAAAAACTGAGCCTTCTTTTGTTCAGCGTCTTATATTCCCTGGCAATGCTTGCTCTAGCAGGGGAAGAGGAAAAACCCTCAGATTATTATAAATACACCCAAGTATGCTCCTCTCTAAAGAAATCCGCTCAAACGACAGAGGAATTGCATCAGCTGGTCGATAATTTAAACAGTGACGTATGTGGTTTTCATATGACTCTCGAAGAGTGCGCCGGTATAGCTTTTGTAAAAGGCTGTTGCTGCAAAGTCGCAGGCAGCACCAAGCCTGATTATTATGTTTGTCCTAAATGTATATCTACACAATGTATGAACCCTGCCCAATGCAGGTCGGAGCATGGAGAGTGTTGTATATGTATCAACCCTGATGGGTCTTTTGGGGGGGATCAGCCCTGCACATGGTAGAGAATTAGTTTTTAAAAACGCGGACTGTTTTTTCTATACCTCGACTGGCAATGTAACCACCAATGCCCAATTGAACAATGCTCAGCAGTTTTAGCTCCAGTGCCTCACTCAAATCCGGTGAGGCCCAGCCCATCCAGCGGCACACGATCAAGGCCGTAAACACCAGCATCACAATGGGCCGCCAGCTCCGCTGCAACCAGCCTTCACCTTGGGCTTCGGCTTTGATCACACCGGTTTGCTGGGCCAGTTCATCCAACTCACCGTTGATAGCCATCTGGGTGAGAGCGGCCCGAGCTCTATCGGCCTGTTCAGCATCCGGAAAAATCTTATCGATGATCTTGCCTACCACTGGTACTGCAGCCACCCAGCTCACGCGGCTACTTCCTCGACAAACCCCTCGTCGTACAGCCACTGGTCAATATCAAAGCAGGGACACTCCTTGTCCCCATCCAGATGGTAATGTCCTTTTACCGCCACTTCCGGCCACAGGCCTTGGCAGCCTGCCAGCAGGAACTTCAACATCCGTTTTTGTAAGTGCGTGAAGTTGTCTTCCGGCTGACCATCATTGTCCAGCCCATCTTGGAGGCCGATCCCTCACAGACTTTATGGGGGGCGTATCCAGTGAATGGTTTGAACAACGGGAGTGGCTGTAGGTAAGCTGATTCAAGGCCCTGTTTCCAGCAAGAATCAACCACGAAAAAACAGAGAAATCGTTTCTTTTACCCTGAACCTGCCCCGCATAGTCCTGAGCAAGAAACATTGCGATAAACGACAATTCTCGCAATACGTAATTAACTGATTCTTAAAAAGTTTTCAAGAAACGTACCTCAAAATCCTCTCTGTTATGTTGAAAACGGAGAACCAGGGAAAAAATAGGGTTTTGAAAGGCAGGATAACCGGAGAAATCAAAAACAGCAGGTACGTTGCCGGACAGGGTGAAACCTCTCTGGAACGGGGGAAACAGGCGGGCTTATAACGAAAAAATCCCGCAACAGAGGTCTGTGCGGGATTTTTAATATTTGGCGGTGGTGGGGCCACTCAGGGAGGTCAGTTTCTCTTCTTCCCCCCTTCTTCGCGCTCAGGATAGCACGTGCAGTCCCTTGTTTCTGACTAAATTCAATAGCTTTAGTGAGGGGCCATTTGGCCGTTTTTGTCCACTTTCCCACTTCTGTACTGTAGAAGGGCTGACATTCAGAAAAGCTGCAAATACGGACTGACTGGCTTTACATTTCAACCGCAATGTCTTGATCTGGCCAGAACTCAACTCTTTTACCGGAGGCAGACATAGCGCATCAAACTCGTGCATGGTTGTAGCATCCATCACCCCGGCATCGTATAGACCTTTGGCTGTTTCATGAACAGCATCCAGTAAGTCACTCATTCATCACCTCCACCAACTCTCCTGCATCCAGCGCTTTTCTCAGAGCATGCTCCGTATATCCCAAAAACTCATTAGCCAACAATTTTATGGCTCGTTCCTCTTTGGCGCTTATATTAGCTTGCTTGTTTTTGGCAAAACCAAAGATGAAAAAAGCTCTATGGCCCATGCGAAACGCCAATAGGGTTCTGGTACTTCCACGCTTTCCTTGACCGGGAAGAGAAATCCTCTTTTTAAAAACAGAACCTCCAAGATCCGCGTCTACCAGCCCCTGCTCAATTTCACTCACCGCCCTCAAAAGAGCTTTGTCGGACAAGCCTTCTTTCTTCGCCCAGCGCTGAAACCAACGGGTTTTAAAGACTCTCATCACTCTGGGCAGTTCCTTTGACAACAAATATAGCACTTAGTGCAATACAATACTCAAATCCCAAGATCAGGACAAGATTGGGTTCTGTTGCAAAATCAGGCCTGTCCATACAGAATCCGCGACTTTTCTATCTTTTGAGTTTTCACGGATGAAGTTTTCCGGCCGCCACATTCCCAAAGACATCATTCTTCAGGCTGTTCGCTGGTATGTCAGCTACCCCCTCAGCTATCGCATGATTGAGGAGCTTTTGACTGAACGTGGGATTCCAGTCGATCATACCACCATCAAACCGCTGGGTTGTGGAATATGCGCCAAAACTGGAAGCCCTGCATCGGAAAAACAAGCCGTCGGTGAAAGCTTCATGGCGTATGGATGAAACCTATATCAAGGTTAAAGGCCGTGACTGCTACCTGTATCGCGCTGTCGATAAAGAAGGCAATACCATTGATTTCCTTATAACCGAAAAGCGTGATACGAAAGCTGCCAAAGCCTTTTTCAACAAGGTGATTCGCCTACATGCCCTGCCAGATAAAGTAGCCATTGATAAAAGTGGCAGCAACACAAGCGCACTCACCTCTATCAGCGTCGAACTTAAGGATGGGAATCCGACAATCACTATCTATCAGAGCAAGTATTTGATTCAGCCGCAGCGACTCTGACTGGAATTGAGCTTTCTCATATGCTGCGAAAAGGTCAATATCCAGATTCAGAATCAACGACGCAGTGGGAGTATTTCTACTCCCTGGCAGCATAGCTATGTCTGGAGAATCACGACTTTTGCTTCTTGAAAATTTTGCAACACAACCTCACAGGTTACTTAATGGCAATCCCTGTCAAAGTTGACATCGCTTTATCATTGCATCCATTCTCATAATCTGTTCTAGGTGCTGAACTTGCTGTATACCAGACATCAATCGTGGCACCTTTGCTTTTAGCCGTGAGAATGGCAGCTAAAAAATTTATCCCTGGAATCTCTGTGTGCTTAAATCGTATCTGTTCTCCAAAATTATTACAGGCTGTTTCAAGCGTACGGTTTACTCCAATATAAGCATATTCAGAATGTATACGAATACGGTTGATTGACAGGTTACCATCATAGTATTCACCATATACATTATTAACCATAATGACGCCTAAAACACTTAGAAGAATTTTTTTCATAACCATGCCTAAAGTATCTATGTAGAGAGTTGTGTTACAAATTCAGACTATCCAATCCAAAAATCGTAAATTTTCTTTTTTCGGGCATTCACAGATAATTTTTTCTGATCGCCATTCCCCTAAATGGCTTCATTATTCAAACTGTTCACTGGCATCTCAATTATCCTCTCAGCAATCGCATGATTGATGAGTTTCTGACTAGAGATGGCACCCCAATGAATTATCCAACTTTCAATCGCTGAGTTAATTGTACCCAAATCAATTATTCCGCAAATTTCTTTAGATAAAAACAAAGACTCCCCCTTCGTTCCATTAATAAGATCGGCTCACTTACTCGAATGAACAAATATTGCATAACGTGTAGAAATCTTATTACAGAGAAAAACTGATCAGCTAATTAAAAAGGGACTTTTCCGTAATCCTCAAGAGCAATAAGGGGAAAATACAAGGCTTGCCAATTATTTACCTTTTTATTTACTCCGACCACTTTTTTCGTTTTTTGTAGCTATAGAACATCATCAGCACATATAGTGCCTCAATTAAAAACGGGCATAACTTAAATCCTGGATATTATTTCCACCACAAGTCCCAGCCCCATGTATTGTAATTACCCTGTTAGAAGCAATCGCTGTAAGAAGTAGCGAGTAAGTGGCCATGCCCTTTGCATCTGTTATATCGAACTCAAAGCTCCAGTAAGTATTTGTGGAACAGCCAGTAGACCATACGGCATTCGCTGAGTGGTTTTCAACACGAACCAAAACAACATCCCCGACACCCGGACCAACGGCCACAGAAGCCACTTTACCCACAAATCCAGGAGGTGGTTCTGCGGCAAAAGAAAAGGTCGACAATAATGAAAATACAACAGAACACACTACTTTTTTAACATTCATACAATCTATCTCTTTTTTCTCAATCGTCTCTACAATCAAAAGTAAATATGACCAGATACAACCTTGTAAAATCAATCGGCTACAACTCTCACGCCATGCATATGAATAGCTCCGGCAAAGCAACCTACCACATAAAGCTGAATCCGCTTTTTTTGAGCTTGGGCTGAAAGAATCAAAGAAAGCCAAGGCTGTGTCCAAACATCAGGTCTGTTTCCGTCTTCTGGGTAAATTGCCATACTTTTTTTGAACAGTTAAGTAGTCAGACAAAAAAATCTCTTCATATTACTCCTCACTATTAAAAGTCATTTATACATATTGATAATTGCAAAAAACCAGCAACCTCTGACCCAGAACTTCCTACCTATAAAGTTCTTTTGAACTTGTTGCTTGAATCCATCATTTCTTTAGAGTCACCGTGATTATTGAAAATTTATTTCCATTCTTTAATTTATAAGCCACCTCTTGATTAAAAATCAATAACATTATAACAGCACTAAAATCTTTTTTCCTGATTACCACTGTACGTCAGCTAGCCTTATGATTTATTGAAACTCTACTTTCAATTCAGAAACTAATGGACGTCCTAAATGGCAATACGTTGTATGAACCTTATACCTTACATTTAACCCCTGAGCCCCTGCAGCCAATGCAACACTCATAAGGTTTTTACCAATATTATTTGCACTCACATCCTGCACGTGTAGAAGGTACATATCTTTCTTACTACAGTTGTTAGGATTGGAAGTCACTTTATTACCAGAAAATTCAATCCCCACTGTATCGTTTTGACCTTGAGTAAAAGCAGAAAGGCTGGTTATTTTTGTAGGGTTGCTCCAGCCTGTATCAAAGTCTGATGCATTAACTTCCATAGAAATTAGACAAATAACAGGTACAAAACAAGATAACCATTTTTTATTAAACATAAATTTTAAATACTCCACAACAAACTAAATCTATTGTCCGAATAAAAAAGTCCACCTTTAGATATAGACATCTCTATTTAGACTAATAGGAAAACTAAGGGTACCGGCAATCAACATTACCGGCACTGATCTTTAATAAAACTAGAGATTAATTGAATCGAGAAAAAGGTTTTCAAGATGCAAGACCTGACACCCTCCTCCTTATCTTCAACAAATGACTTCCAATTTCTTCAGGAGAGATTCATAGACATCCTCATTTGATGGAGCTAACTCCTTCATAGTATGAAAAAATTCTTTCCCCTTCCGTTTGATTTCTTGTGCAAATTCTTCCATTTCAACAATGGCATAAGCCTTTTCATCACACTCCACTTCAAATTTAACATTGCCTCCCCAAGTAGGCGACAGCGATAGCTTTATTGGCTGATCAGGAAAAAACACTGAATAATTTTCCCCTGAAGAGACAGTTGAAACACCTTCAACAATATAGGCCCACAACTGATCAATATAGTCCCACATCCGTTTATCAATCAAACAAACACCATTAATTGATATTTCAACGGCACCTTCAATATAATCTTCATCAGGAAGAGGGCCCTTATATTCACGAACAGGAAAAAAATCATCCCCATCTTTTAAAAAAGATATAATAGATATCATTGCAACCTTCTCATTTCGAATAAAACTGGCCTATACGCCCTCTATTAACACCAAGTACATATCCAACCCCATTAACTTTCCCCTCGACTTGGTACATACTCGTCGTCCCTCTCTTTGCTAAAGTCTCCCTATTTTGCTTCAAAACACTACTGATAGCAGCCTGTATATCTTTCGGAGACATATTTTTTGGAAAAAACGACTGCTTTGCTTTAGTAGTTCCATTCCAGAACGAAGGATGATGTCGTTCCAAAATATGTTTCATAGCCTTCTTGTCAAGTCTAAAGCTGAATTGACCAACTTGATACGTTTTAGGTCTGAAATTTTTGAGTGTATTTATGACAGAATGCTGGGCAGCCTTTTTAAAGCTGAACAGAGCAATACTTCTAGAAAGTGTTGGGTCTGGAGCCATTCCATATATGGCTATGCTCTCTATAGAACAGTCGCCATTTGGACACTCGTAGCTCTGCGTGAAACTACTGATGTCCTTTCCGCTTCTGGATGAAATAAGACTACTGCCAACATGGTCCCGCCCTCCTTCTCTTGAGTGATCTACATCACGACCACTACGAGAGGCCTGAACATTGGAAGGATCGCTTAAATCATGCCGTTGTACTACACCTTCTTCATTCCGATACCACCCACTCCATCTCGTTTCTCTATCCCTACTTTGACGGTTCGAGGATCGTCCTGAAAATGCATTCCCAATAGCTCTACCGATAGAACTCAAGCCCCTACCTATAGCGTCGAGCCCTCGCCCAATGGAATCACCCCAAGAATATCCACTAGGATCCGTATATTTAAGAGGATTATTCCGAGTGTATGCATACCGGTTAAACGTCTGACTATCATAAAGATCCTGAACAATCGGATCCGCCGACAAAAACCGCCCTATCTCCGCATCATAAACCCGACCATTCATATGAATCAGGCCAACTTCATCAATATGCTCATGGCCGGTAAAGCCACGTTTGGTCAGGCTGGGCAGAATCGGGCTGCCAATCGCACTGGCAGAACGCCAGTCACCAGCGCGGCGTTCACCAAAGGGTCCAAAGCTCATTCGTTCCACTACCGTGCCTACGGCATTGGTAATGGTATCGATAGAACCCAGTGCATCCCGGTGCAGATAACGGGTGTTATCCGGCTGGGCTACACCATCTTTAAGAGTTCTTACCTGAATAGCCTGTATCTGGCCGTCGGCATAGATAAAGTGCTTCTGCCGTACAACGGCCTTACCGCTTTCGGTGGTTTTCTCCAACTCAAACAGTTTATCCAGATACCAGGTGGTGCTGACGCCTGACTGCTTACGGAAGCGGCTGCGATCCGGGCTGTAGGCAAAACTTACGCTTTTGCCATTGCGCTCAAAGCGGGTGGGCAGATCATAGGAGGACCACTCTACGACTCGACCACCGCCGGTGACAATATTGCCGTTGGCATCGTAGGTGAAGTCATCGGTACTGCCTACGCCCAATACCGCATAGGGGCCAGCATTGTGTTCGCTGCGGTTGATATTGCCGTAACGGTAATTGCCTTTATCACTGCGGTTGGTGATATTGCCCTGGGCATCGTAGCTGTAGTTGGTGTTTGCGCTGTAAGGCGTGTTACCAATTTTGCCATTGACTCTGGCACTGGTGAGCCGGTCCAGATTATCAAAGGTAAAGTGCTCTTCCAGCCCCTGTACCCGGTCATAGCGGGTGGTGACATTGTCCATGGCATCAAACTGGTACTCCAGCTTGCGCACCAGGTCACCCTGGAACAACCCGGTTTCAACAATCAGCAGTCGACCACTGGCCGGATCATAATTGCGAAGGTTGGTTAAACCGTTACCCAGCAGTGAAGCACCCAGACGGCTTTCCGCGTCCCGGTATTTGGCGGTCCACCAGGTAACAGACTGGCTATTGCCTGCCGCTGCGGTCAGTGCCGTTGCATCTTTATCTGCGCCCCAGGCACTCTGAACCCGGCGTTGCCGATCCAGGGTTTCTGCCAGTGCCACCAGTTTTTTAGCCAGGGTGAGATAGTTAATACTCTGGTCAGCCAGCTGTTTGGCTATGCCGGTCAGGCCATCAATAATCTCATCGCGTTCGCTCTGGTCATCTGCCTCTTCCAGCTTGCGCACGATTTTGCGGTAGCCTGCGGCTTTGCCAGCCAGTTCCCGAGCTTTATCAATGGCCTGTTGTGCCGTCTGTTTGGTCTGGTTAATCAGACCATTCAAATGGCTGCGGTTATAGTCCTGCACCTGATTGGCCGGACTGCGCACCGCTTTCAGATAACCGTACTGGTTAAAGACATTCTCCACCCGGAAGTTGCCAGGTCGAATCTCCGTCACCGGTCGGCTGTACTGGTCGTACTCCACACCCAGGGTCAGAGTCTGGTTATCCACCGTCTGGGTGGTGGTTGTGGTACGGGAGAGGGTGTCGTAACCAAAACTGCGCTGATAACCGGGGCCGGTCACCTGAGCCAGCAGGCCTTTACCGTTGGTGGCGTTGTCCCAATGCCAGCGGCTTTCACCTTCCACTTCGTTCCGCTTCACCATACGGCCCAGCAGATCGTAGGTTTCGGTGATGACCTGACCCTTGGCATCCTTTTGCCAGCGCTGTTCACCAAACCCGTTAAAGCGGTACTGCCAGTTGCCTTTGGAAGGATCATTTAACGCTGTGCGCTGACCCAGCAGGTTATACCCCAGAGTCGTGATCACACCATTGGCATTGGTCTGGATCAGGTTACCCTGAGCATCATACTTATGCTTAACAAAAGCGTTTTCCGGCTGCTCTACATGAACAATCCGGCCCAGAGCATCAGAGAGGGTTGAGGTTTTTCGCTGCTTGGCATCGGTCACCTCCAGCAACAAGCCTTTGTAAGCTGTAAGTTCCTCCAAAGTGCCTACACCGTGGGTTGCCGGGCTGCGTTTGCGGATTAAACGACCAAGAAGGTCGAACTCCCGCTCAATCCAGTAACTCTGGTCCCCCACAAAATAGGGACGACTGGTGGCCACCTCCAAGCCTCGGGCATTATAACGGCTGTCGGTGTACACCGGCGTGCCATCAAAGCCCAGAGTCATGGTCCGCAGAGCACGGTGCTGGCTGTCGTAGTACGTGGTAACAGCCCCCTGGCCATCCTGTTGTTCCACAATCTTGTACTTGGCCAGAAGGGGTGCATGGCTGTCATTCGCTGCCCAGGCATAACGCCATGTGGTTTTGCTGTTATCAGCCCTGCGCTCTTCCCTCAGGCGGCAGAGGGCATCGAAGCTCCAGCGGGTCTGCACACCATTGATATCCCGACTCTCTGCAGGCTGGCTGCAAAGGCCGTGATAAGTAAACTGAGAGCTTTGGTTCAGGGCATTGGTCTGGGTGTTGGGATAAAGGCCAAGGCTGTCGTAAGTTGTGGTGGCAAAACGAGACACCTGCCGGCTACTTACCAGATTGCCGCTGGCATCATAATCACCATCTTCACCGGTCACCGTCATCTTGGTGGGGTTACCATGGCTGTCTCGCTCAGTGACGGTGGTCAGCGCCAGGGCGTTACCGGGTTCCACCGTCTGGCTGGCCAGTAAACCGGTGGTGCTGTTATAGCTGAAGGTGGTGGTACGGGTCTGAGTGGGAACATTGGGTGCGGTAAAGGTAATTTCGGTCCGGGTAGGGTGGCCAATCAACCACTGGGCCGGGTTTTCCTGGCCATAAGCCAGCACCCGGCGCTGCCCAAAGGTCTCCCCTGCACTGCCTTTACGGGTGGATACCTGCTGCTCTCTCAGATTACCGTAGTCATCCCAGTTGCGGTTTTCGGTAACCGTGGTTTTCACCAGAGCACCGTCCAGCTCCCACTGTTTAGCGGTACTGGATGTTTTATACACAAACTGACTCTTTCCGCCATGGAGCGCACGGGACGCCCAGGCGCTGACCACTTCACTGATCAGAGAACCATTACTTTGGGTACGGGCCACACGGGTCAAACGCCCCGTCAGGGGGAAGTCCTGAGCATATTCACGGCGGGTGGTAATACCGGTCAGTTCATCCTTCACTTCCGCCCAGCCAAAACCCTGGAAGCCGCGTCCACGCAAGTGGGTGCGGGCCTGGCCATAGCGATAGCTGTATTTACGCTGACCACCGCTACCGTTATCCATGGTCACTTGGCTGACCACATAGATAGGTGCCTGAATATCCCGTACCGGCCAGGTCTTCCCTGAACCCTTGGTATACACAGAGGCATCCGTCAGCGGTTTGTATTCCAGGGCAGTGGTCTGGTTCAGACCATCGGTAATGGCCACCAGTCGGTCTATCGGGGCGTTTTTGGCATGGGAGGTGTAGTAGTTGCCATGTTTGTCGGCCACAACCAGATCCGTGCGCCCACTGCCGTTACTGTCGGTCAGCTGCCAGCGGAAGTCCCTCAGATTACCGCCATGGTTAACGGTTTGAATATGGCGGAAACCGTTGTTATCCGCTTTGGTTTCGTAGAGGTAATAATCATTGGAAGAGTTAACAACAATCAGGCCGGCTTTGCCGTCATTATTGAAATCTGCCAACTGCCACTGGTGATCATTGACATTACCGCCGAGGTCAGCCCAGCGATTGTTCTTAACAAAACCGGTACCGGTTGAAAGGGATACATAGTAATCATTGCTGGGATTACCTACGACAAGGTCTGTCAGACCATCGCCGTTAATATCTCCCAGTTTCCACTCATGGCCGGAAGTATTTCCTCCATGGGATACCCACACACCAGTATTAAACCCACGACCAGAAGAAACATTCACTCTGTAATTAAGCTTATCATCAACGGCAATAATGTCTGTTTTACCATCACCATTGAAGTCACCCAGCCGCCAATCAACAACTTTAGGGGCTTCTGTGACGTTTCGAGGAACATAAACTTTTTTACACTCTCTTTCATCACCAGAGTGGCCAGTACATTCGTATGACTTTACATACTCAACCCGGGTTGAGCACCATTGTTGCTGCTGAACATGACAACCAAGCCATGCGCTGCTTTGAACAAAGCTATTACCTCCCGAAAGAGACACATAAAACTCACGACTTTGATTACTGATAACAAGGTCTGTTTTACCGTCACCATTAAAATCACCAAGATTCCACTTATGATCCTTCAGGTATCCACCATGATCAACCCACTTTCCCGTTGTAAAGCCAGCCCCGGTGGATAGACTCACGTAATAATCATTTTCACGACTTGCGAATATAAAATCCGTTTTTCCGTCTCCATTAAAATCACCCAGTTTCCAATCGGCAACACTTGAAGTATCTCCATGATCCAGCCACCTCTGATTATTAATAAAACCTGAGCCAGTGGAAAGAGACACATAATAATCGTTGTCAGAATTGCCGACGATCAGATCGGTTCGACCGTCTCCATTAAAGTCACCCAGATTCCACTCATGTCCACTTAAGCTCCCTCCATGGTCAGCCCACAAAGCCGCCGGCGCAAAGCCATTGGGTGTACCCAGCGCTACATGGTAATCATTGCCGGAGGTCGCCATAATCAAATCAGCAATCCCATCGGCATTAAAATCACCAGAACGCCACTGGTCACTGGCCACCAGTTTTTTATGCTGCGGGGAGAGATGTTGCGATGGCTGACTCCACTCAAAGCGGGTGGCGGGCAAACAATTATTACCACCATCACACTGCTGGATAGAGGCCAGCTGTGAAGCCTGGGTGAGTTTGCTCTGCTGATAGGTCAGCGCGTAACGGCGCTGTTTAACATCGCTGACTTTGACTGCAATTTGAGACAGGCGTCGTTCACGCTGCACCCGGCTGCCCTGGGTAAACCCCAGAAACAGGTCGGGGCGCTGCTGGTAAATAAAGTCAACTGCAGTAGCCCCATAGGCCACCTTGCTCAGGCTGTATTCACCTTTGGCATTATCTTCCAGATAGGAGAAGTTAATGGCGTTACCGGCACGGTCACTGATTTTGTTGACCACCCAGGTGCGCACCGAAGGCTTGCCCTGGGCTTCTATCCGGGAATCCGTGCTGACACCATATTCGATAATATGGCCAGCTTTGGTCCAGGCTTTAAACGACTGGGGGCCACTTCCGGCAGCACCGTAAGAAACAACCTTGGTAAACCCTTCCACCTCCGTGCGGTATTCTGTGCCATTGGCTCCATAGCTGCCATTAACAGCATTCAGACGTTTACCATCCAGACAGAAGCGGTCGTCTGCATTAAACAGTATGCCACCTTTCTTACCATCCTGTTCCAGGGTGGTGCTACAGCGGCTGATACTGCTAAGGCCCTTCAGACGCCAGCCTGCACCTAAAATACCACTGCCGCTTTGGCCCTGATAAGTAAGAGCCAGATCAGGTTTTAAGCCGTTTATACCCGCAGCCAAATCCAGGGGAAGATCATAAACCGGCCGCCCCTGTTGTATACGGAACGCTCCGGACAAAGTCCCCACGAGGTTAGCATTAGTATTTTCCGGAACACCGGCAATTTGTTGGTTAGCATTCAGAGATAGTGCGAAACCGTTAAAGAGAATATCGTCCCGGCCATCCCCATTGGTATCGCGGATCTGGACCAGAGAGCGATCACCGGAGATATTGTTGGCACCCGAGCCCTGGAGAACTGAAAGCTGGCCGTTTTCCTTGATATCGGATACCAGGAAGCTGTCCTGATAAACCCGGCTGCCCTGGAACAGTACATCCCGACGACCATCCCCATCAAAGTCACCGACATGGGCATTATATTTGGATAAACGAAAAGAGCCTTTCGCCGCGTTATAATCAGCAACAGAGATTTTTTCCAGCGCCCATGTATCACCCGAGCGTTTCAACTTGAAGTGATAGTTTGAGCGGACAGGCACGGGAACGGCGACATCCCCATGAATCAGTACCAGGTTATCCGGTACACGCATAAAATAGTCATCACCCAGCCGATGAAGCTGGTGCGAGAACGGACTGGCCGCAACAGAGGATGCCAATAGCATTCCCGCTGCAGCAAGTAGAGATTTATTTTTCATTATTTTAATACAACAGAACTACTGAGAGAAAAGGTAACAGTACTCGGAGGTGTGTCGTTACATCACGACTTCAACACCATTGAATTGAGAGCCATACTGCGGGTAGAAAATTTATTCACTGAACATTCGCTAATGCATCTTCCAATTTTGACAGTGCAGCTTCAGAGGGACTGCTATCAAAACCTTGTTTGAGATTATCAGGAACATGCCCCTGTAACAGACGTGTTGCCTGATTTTCAAGATTCTCTGTAAGGTTTTCCTGATCAAGTTGAGCCAACTCACCTTTCAAACTGGAAAGCTGCTTTTGATAATAAATATTCTCAGGAGAATGCCCATTGGCTGTGCCAATTGCATCCGGAATCAAAGATTTCACTGGTTCTATGGCTTTTGGGGGAGAGGAATCAGTAACGACCGTGCTCTCAGCAGCCTGGTTTTGCTGTGTTCCTTCAGAATGCCAGTAATACCAGGAGGCTCCTACAACAAGCGACAATACGCCAATTGCAATCATCGATTTCATATATCACCTTTTTGTCTTTCCATATTGTTGATATTCATGTTCCGGGATTAACCCCCATTTCTTTTCGGCTTTGCTCCAGCCTCTGCTTGAAAGAGAGCATTTCTGTGCTCATATGATCACCAAGCTGGAGTTTTTTCTTACTACGGACTCCCTTGATGAACCCATCGACCAGAACCAGTTTTTCCTGTTGGCCATCACGTTGTAAAACAATATGACCTGTAAAAATACGCTCGACATAAACTCCGGGTAAAATTTCTTCACCCTGGCTGAGCAGAACGGTTCCATATCCTGCGTCAATCATCACACTTGATTTGTCCCCTGATTCCATAAAGAGTATGGCCTGCAAAGTGACTGGCAGGGTTGTATCCGGGGGATCAACCGGAATAACTGGAGAGACCTCCTGTTTCTCACCAAAAAACGGTAAGATAACATGATTTGAAACCTCTCTTTGTAGCTCAACATGCTGCTGCGGAAGGCTATTTTCAAAAGCGAGAGCCTCAAGTGGAGAATCTACAAACTCAGTATAAAACTGATGCAGTCGTAACCCTGTTATAACTAAAACAACCAGAGCTATTGCCATAAGCCAAGGCCATTGCAGAGTTCTCAATTTATAAAGCACCTGCTAATAAAGCTAATAAAGAGCTCCCCCATCACTTTACTTATTAATATGAGAAGCAATGTAACACGTCATTCTGAAGCTACTTAACCACTAAAATCACCAAGTGCATTAAAAATAAAAAAGGTTACTGGCCAAAATATATCGGAGCCGGGGAACTTGTATAGTGGGGTATAGTACTACATGACATGGCTCCTGGAGTGTCATAATAAATTTCAACAGGAGTTTTCGAAACTCCTGGCGGACTGAGCTACAGAAAGCCACCCTCTACACACTAGGGCTTACACCCAGCCTGGTAGTATTGAGGTTACAGATATATGTAAACGTATTTCTCCATGAACCATGAATATTCACACCCCCGTTAGAATATACAAGGACTCTACCAATTTCACCACTACAGTGAAAGACTCCTGCATATAATGGAGAAGCAAAAAAGAACAGTAATATTATTTTCAGAAACTTTAACATTGGAAAATATTCTCCACACATTTCATTGATATAAATAAACGAACCACGTTCGTAGAACGTGGTTCGTTTATTTGAGTCAGTCATTTAGGTTTATTAAAGTGCTGTAACTGCGTCCAGCGTATTTGCATACACCCAATTAGGGATCAACATAAAAAAAAGAAATGATTTTAAACCCAGCTTCCTAATAACTTCACTTACTACCATTTTAATAATCAGCCCTAAATAGTTTAGCCTTTCAAGGGAAATCCAAATATCTCTATATAGTTTTATAGACAGAAAAGCATTTAAATGAACCTGACACTTTTTTTACTTCTTATAGATGTTGAGTGTTGGGAATTACAACAAGTTGCCTTTGTTGGGCGCTGAATAGTTACTAATTATTTAGAAATTGCTTGATAAATATATGGATAAGTGTTGTCAGTATCATTAACACCTTGACACGTCAGAAGATGTAGATTTATTTTTGACCCTCTGGCTTGCGCTGACATGAGCAATGAATAAAGTTCATTGAACATTAAATTCTCTTTTTTTAACACATAGTAGGTTGAACTAGCACAATTATCTGGATTAGTCATTGAACTTTGTTTTACTAGGACACCTTTGTATCTAGGAGCTGGATAGATTTCATTAACCGTCAACTCCCCAGTCCAGCCAGCAGCAAATGAGTAGCTACTAGTAAAAATTAAAGCACTTATTGAAATTATCTTTCTGATCATAATACTTCCTTAAAATTATAACGCCTGCCAGCAGGGGCGCAGCTTACTGCGTCCCAATGACTGTCTTTGTTATGAGTTTTTATCTTCATTTTTGGAGTTCCACTCGTGTCCGCATTCATCGTTTTCTAAACACAGATTCAGAATCAACGACGCCGTGGGAGGGCTCTGTTCACAATAGAGCCCAGTGGGAGTATTTCTACTCCCTGGCGGCATAGCTGCGTCCGGGGGATATTGGCTTTTCGTTTATTTGAAATTTTGCAATACAACCAAGGAGTGAAGCCAAACTTTTGAAGTCCGCTTAAGCGCCTTGTTATGTTTATCGTATCCAAGTTCCGACACACTCGACCCAATAATTACCTCTATCTTTGCTTACGCAACCAACAGTTTTACCTGACGCTTGTGCTGTAAGCCATACTGATAGAATATGATCAAGTGATTCTCCATAAGCAACAAATGTCCAATGCGAATAAGTTCTACCTTCTGTAGTCATAGTTACGATGGGAGTATCCAATGGTATTGCAGAGCCTTTATTTCCAATAATTTCTTCTGGAATCGATTGCTTATTTTTGTAAACAGAGATTTTTCCAATAGATAGATCATTGATTGCTGCATAAGAAAAACTTGAAAATGCAAGTAACAAAAAACATAAGATCTTTTTCATAATTAAATTCAACTTATAAGTAAACATAACGTAAAGCTAAGCGGCGTAGAAAGATTTGTGTTTATACAGAATCCGCGACTTTTCTATCTTTTGAGTTTTCACGAATGAAGTTTTCCGGCCGCCACTTTCCCAAAGACATCATTCTCCAGACTGTTCGCTGGTATGTCAGCTACTCTCTCAGCTATCGCATGATTGAGGAGCTTTTGACCAGGGAAAACGCATGAAACCCCGCGCCACCACTGGGCTCAAACTGATTTTCATGGCTTTGAATCCTGCAAGCACCGAGCTGTTTAAATTTTACTCAAAACTCTCTCTATCCCTTATATAGCAAGGGATAGGCGGGTACTACTCACCTGCGCAATGCCAGCACACGCTCATAAGATATTTCTCCAAAACAGGTTTCAAACCTGATCAATGCGAAATCACTGTTCTTTTCAGCGTTTAAATGTCCCTCAATTCCAGTGATACCAAGGGGTTTCATCCGTTTTCCCTACCCTTGATTCTGCCTCAGCGAGACTGACAGGCATTGAGCTTTCCCGTATACTGAGAAAGGGTCAATATCCAGATTCTGAATCAACAGCACCGTGGGAGTATTTCTACTCCCTAGCAACATAGCTATGTCTGGAGAATCACGACTTTTGCTTCTTGAAAATTTTGCAACAAATCATTGGCTGTCCTTTATATCTGGTCGCCAGAGATCGACGAACAAATACGGCCGATGGCATCCTTCAAAATGAAAGTGCGGATGAACTGGTGCGCCACTTGAGAGGCCGTATTTCCGTAGAGGCTGTGGTCTGCGCTGATGCGAGCCTTGCCCATGAAGCGGCTGTCGCAAGACTTGGTTTTCCCTTGAAAGAGCTTGTGACCTCATCGGGCCAGCATGTTCTTGAGGGTGTGTTCCACATTCAGCATGTCAACGCCTACCACAGCCATCTCAAACGCTGGATTGGTGGTGTTTTTCACGGGGTGTCAACGAAATATCTGGTGCATTATCTCGGTTGGAGGCGTCGTTTGACGGAAGCAGTTTCTCTTACGCCCGTACGACTAATGAATCAGATTGCTGGACACTGGTGTAAACAACCGTCAAAGGCAACTTAGCCCAGGCAATATAAGCATCAGTCATTTTGAACCTTAGTCCCCCAGAACACCTGTGATTCAGAATTACAACTTGATGGGATATAAATCTTAATCTTCTTGCCTTGAGCCTGTGCACTCAACAAGACGGATAACATTGATCTCGAATTATCAGTTATTGCATCGTAGCCAAAAGAGTCAAGCTCATTTCCCTTAGCACAATATGCATCTATAACGTCCTCTTTAACATCAAAATAAACACCATACGATGAGCCATTATAATGGACGGAGACATTATCAACGGTATAGGGTCCAATCCATTTTGTAGCTGCTATAGCGGTATTTGTGCAAAAGAGCATACCGGCAATCACAAATAATTTCCTGAGCATATTTCTCTATTCAGAACATTAACAAAAACTAAAATAGAGGTAACCCGGCACGCACCGAGTTTAAATCCACATAGGCAATACAAGAAGACAGGATCAAGTCTTGTACCGCGCAACAACCCTGCTTACAGTAGAAGAATGAACACCAAAATAATCAGATATCACCTTCATGGAATACCCACCTGATTGCCAAGCATTCCATATCGCTTGATGTCGGCTGTCAGCAGATTCTTCATAGTATGAAAGTGGCTTTGCAGGCAGGCGCTTCTGGCTATGGGGCACCTCAGAGAGGTTATCAGAGAGAAGCGCCTGCTGTTTTGCGATAAAAGCGTCATCTCCCAGAAAAACCTGCTGACGCAGATCGCCCCAAAGATGCTTCCCCACACCAGCTGCCACAAACACCTGAAACCGTGCACAAGCTTCCTCGTGATTACGAGAAAACTGCAACAACATAGCATCAGTCGCCAACCAGGCAGGAGATTCCTTAACCCCCAAAGTGTAAAGATAACTGCTCCACTCCCACTCATCCGGAGCACCCACCATGCGAGCCCGTACCGGATTCAGCACTACATACCGACTTAACTCAAGCAGATAAGCGGATTTATCCACCAAGATGCTCTTGTAGCGGCCTTGATAGAGGTGCCCCACCCGACGATATTTACGGTTAAAGCGGAGGGTATAGATACCATTCAATTGCCTCATACCTTCAGAGAGATTCCCCTCAGGTGTTTCAACAACTAAATGGTAATGATTGGTCATCAAGCACCAGGCATGAATCACCCAATTACACTGCACACAAACATCAGCAAGAACGTCAAGAAACAACTCAAAGTCCTGCTCCTCTCGATAAATCGCCTTGCGTTCATTCCCCCGGGAAGTGATATGGTACAGCGCACCAGCATACTCCAAACGTAAAGGTCGACTCATGCAAAACTCTCCACCTGATAACAGATGGAGAGCAAAACTAGACATCAAACGGGGTTATGCAAGATGCAAGACCTGACCCCTTTCCTCTTCCCTTTCCTTCCTCCACAAAATGCTCTCCAACTAAATCGAAAGATGAAGAGCAAAAGTAGACCTCAACTCAGATTATGCACGGTGCAAGACCTGACCCCTTTCCTTCTACCAAACACCAGGAGTAGCAATTGAATTAATCAGTGGATGCCCCCCCTTACAACCATGATAATTCACAGTAACATCAGAATTGTTCTTGTAAGCTGCAAGTACTGAAGAATACAACGCATAAAAATTTTTGCTATCGCTATCCAGAATCAAATAGCGCCCATTTGTACAGTTATCTGGGTTTTGTTTATTTTGAAGGTTTATAACAGCATCTCCATTACTATAAACATAGTACCCTGTTATCTTCGTTTTTTGTCCCCATGTAAACGCTAATACGGATGAGGGTAGACATATCGAAATCAATAATATTGTTCTGAATACCTTCTTCATATCACTACTGTCCGGTTAAAAATTCAGAAGAGGCGGGAAGTGCCTGTTCTCATTGGTCTGCGGTAAAATAGCAGTTGTCGAGACAGCTATTTCAACAACCAAAAAGAACAGGCATGAAGCATCTTAACAGCGTTTTTCATCAGTTACTCAAAGAATTGCCCAATCACCAATTCCAGAAAGCTGTTGATCGGCATAATGGAGATTACCGCATACGGACATTGTCGTGCTGGACACAGCTTGTCGCCATGATGTTTGCCCAGCTGACAGGCCGTTCTTCTCTGCGAGATCTGGAGGAGAACTTCAACACCAAACGCAATCATCATTACCACCTTGGTGTTGAACAGATCAGACGGTCATCCCTGTCGGATGCCAACAGCAATCGATCCGCTGCCATCTTCATGGAAGCCTTCTACTATCTCCTGTCGAAGGTCAGAGGGGCTCTGCCTCCCAAGGCTGCGTCAGAACTGGTACGGCTGATTGATTCCACAACCATTGACCTCAACATCAACCAGTTTGAATGGGCCAAATTCCGAGGCACAAAATCCGGTATCAAGCTCCATACGGTCTACGATCCTGATGCCGATACGCCCACCTATTTTGAGATGACACACGCCAAAGTGAATGATCGAAAGGCGGCACAGAAACTGCCCATATTGCCAGAGGCCACCTACGTTTTTGACCGCGCCTACAATGACTATGACTGGTATTTCCAGTTAACACAGCAGGGCACACGCTTCGTTGGACGTATGAAATCGAATGCGGTTTACGAGGTTGTGGAAACCCGTGAAACCACAGCAGAACACATACTGGAAGATCAGGTGATTCGCCTCTCATCGGTACAGGCGAAAAAGGACTGCCCAACCGATCTCAGACGCGTCACGATCCGCAGGGAGGAAGACCAGAAGGTACTCTCATTTATTACCAACGACCTTGAGCGTACAGCCCAGCAGATTGCCGACCTTTATAAAGCCCGGTGGCAGATAGAACTGTTTTTTAAATGGATTAAACAGAACCTGAAGATCAAACGCTTCCTGGGGCGCAACGAAAACGCCGTCAAAATTCAGGTACTGGTTGCCATGATTGCCTATCTGCTGCTGCGACTAACTCGGATCACAACCTATTCGAAATTATCGTTACAGCAAATAGCCAGGAAGGTCAGTCTCAACCTGACGAGTCGCCGTCCGCTACTGGAACTGTTCGGCGACCCACCTCAGGTAAAAAGGACTGACCTGCCCCAGAATCAGGGAACCTTGGAGCTGGGTTATGCTTAACCGGACAGTAGTGTCTTCATATACATACTTCCTTAAAATTTAAGATTAAACTACGGCGCTTTTCTGATTTGCGTCGGTAATGCTGCAGGGCTAGCATTGAGCTTTCCCATGGGCTGAGATTTAAAAATTTGTAACACAACCCCGTTTACGTCATGAAAGACACCCGCACTAAGGAGCTAACATAATATATTTGGGAGAAGGCGCAGCGTCATAAGCAGGAATCGTATTACATGAGGAAACATCTTTTTCATAGAGCACAACAACCTTGGATTTTTTAGTTTGTGCCGTTTGAGCTAACGAGACCCACCAGATTATAAATCTCGGGCGAGACACCTTTCCAGTCTTCTTTTATTTTACATACCATTGTCCATTCATTCCTCCAACTACCTGTCATATAAAGATTTCCATCATTTTGCAAATACACGCCATTTATTGTGCCGTTACACCACTGAGTAGCAGCTGCAGCATTACCTGCAAGTGATAAAAAGAACAAGAACATTCCGATTGATTTAAGATTCAAAACATTTCTCCACTTCAAAAAAAATATTAAAAATGGCTCTTTATAGATTACAGGGAATTAAGCCCACAAAAAGGAAAGCAGCCCCGAAATTGCAGATTTTCCCTGACGTTTGATATTGTGTAAGACTCAAAATAGGTTCTGTTGCAAACTCAGATTAAGTCATCCATAATTTGTAGCTTTTCTACTTTTGATGTGAGGCATTAAAAATGGACACAAGCATCAGCAAAAACTTTATAAAAGAGAGAATGAGTAGATCAGGCCTTACGTCCCAGGGAAAATGATACCATTTAACTGCCTCATATCTTCAGAGAGATTCCCCTCAGGTGTTTCAACAACTAAATGGTAATGATTGGTCATCAAGCACCAGGCATGAATCACCCAATTACACTGCACACAAACATCAGCAAGAACGTCAAGAAACAACTCAAAGTCCTGCTCCTCTCGATAAATCGCCTTGCGTTCATTCCCCCGGGAAGTGATATGGTACAGCGCACCAGCATACTCCAAACGTAAAGGTCGACTCATGCAAAACTCTCCACCTGATAACAGATGGAGAGCAAGACTAGACATCAAACGGGGTTATGCAAGATGCAAGACCTGACCCCTTTCCTTCCTCCACAAAATGCTCTCCAACTAAATCGAAAGATGAAGAGCAAAAGTAGACCTCAACTCAGATTATGCACGGTGCAAGACCTGACCCCTTTCCTTTGACTTTCCTTAGTCCTTAGTACTTTTCCTCGCTTTGACCTTTTTCCTCGTCCTCGTGTAGCTTTATCTGAGTTTGCAACAGAACCAATCATTGTCCTTTATACTTTATAGCACAAGGATCAATTATTAATTCACTACCAGATAAGTACTTATCAATAAATACAATGCTCTTATTATGGCCAAAATTAGGCTTCAACTTCACAATATAATCCTCTACGCCTTCTGGCTTACTATTAACTGATAAATAAAATTTGACTATTGCAAGATCATCATCTACGAATGCATTTTTAAATGCTTTAATTCTATCCATTGGTAGATGTTCAATATTCGTTTTATCCCTATAACTGCAAGCTAAATTAAAATATCTATCATAGGCGCTGTTAGCATTGTTTTTTCCTTTCGAGTATTCAAATAGCAGAAAATCCAATTTCTCCATACCATAAGTATACTGATAGTTATAATCCACAACTTCATACTTAACAGCTTGGTATGCCAAATCACTAATAAAAGAATTATCAGATGTTGTTAAAACAAGAGCATACCTAAATAAAATAAAGTACGAAATCAAAAGAAAGGCAAACAAAGTTCCCAAAGAGTATTTATAAACAGATCGCATTAGGAAACACCTAAATAATAAGAGAGAACTATTAATTATGATAATCAGTCGCATAATTACTTTTAAAATTAACAATTATTCTATCACGAACACCTTCAAAAATAAGTGGATTGTTTGGATCTTGTCCAAAAAAAACCATCTGCCACTCACTAACATCTCCCCCAGTAGTAACCATATCTGAGCCTACATTTACAAAAACATCTTTGATGCTCGTAGCATGAAATCCAGAAACACCTACAACTGAAAATAACCTACTGACCCTACCATATGAACGTGATGAATCTGCCGCATTAACCATCAAGTTATTAGCAAACTCAATGTGTCTACTCTCAACAACTGATGGTTCCAAATCAAAGAAAAATTTGAAAGCTTTTCTAGCTTGCTCCTGATTAGAGACATATCTCTCCTTAAGTTTCTTTGTTCCATTCTCTGCATTCATAAGATGGGCAACAGCCGCCGTCATAGCTCCATTAGCAAACTTACCACCTGTTAGCTCTGAAACAGTACCACCAACAAGAGCAGCTACAGCCGTTCTCCCTGCGATCGCAGAGACATTCGTATTGCTATAGTTAAACCC
Source organism: Parendozoicomonas sp. 209JJ7-1 (assembly GCF_058147085.1). Classification (NCBI taxonomy): domain Bacteria; kingdom Pseudomonadati; phylum Pseudomonadota; class Gammaproteobacteria; order Oceanospirillales; family Endozoicomonadaceae; genus Parendozoicomonas; species Parendozoicomonas sp. 209JJ7-1. The sequence continues at coordinate 22,657 of NZ_JBYVJU010000005.1, forward strand.
GCTCCCCCCCATCACACCTTTAGCAACACCTGCAGATAAGAAGCCATGTCCAAACTTACCACCTTGCAACTTCGACACGACACCACTGGTCACGCCGTGAGCTGTTACTTGCGCCGCGATTTGACCAGGTGTTAGCCAGTTGCCACCAAAGTTCACCAGTTCATTCGGATTTGGAGGCCCGACTTGAAGATTCTGTGCAGATGCACTTTTGAAATGCTGGCCAATCTTTTGGAAAGCAAATGCCGATGCGCCTGCTATGGCTGCCGACCTGAATGCCTGTCCAGGCCGAACTCCCATCGCCCGATTGAATTCATAAGTCCAAGCTGCAACCCCAACAGACCCTCCAATAGAAGATAATGCACTGCCTATGATGTGGGTCAATTTTGGCCCAAGAACTTTAGCGACGGCCCGTATTGCCCCTCGGAACAGTTTTTTAAACGGGCGAGTTATCTTATTAAACACCTTCTTAAGAAACTTAAAGAAATACCCACTAGGATCAACAGCATTCAACGGATTATTCAACACATAACTATAACGGTTAAAGCTCTGTGTATTAGTAGCCGCCTGCACAAACGGATCCGCCTGCAAAAACCGCCCCAACCGCGCGTCATACACCCGCCCGTTCATATGAATCAGACCGACCGCATCCAGCTGCTCATGGCCGGTAAAGCCCCGGGTGGTAAACGGCGTAGCAAAGGCCAGCCGGTCCTGGGTCAGCAAATCCTTCCAGTCTGTGGTGTTTCTCCGCAAACCAAAGGGATCAAAGCTCATCCGCTGCAGCACCGCACCACTATCCGCATTCACAATGGCGCTGATACTGCCCAGATGATCTTTCAGCAGATACTGATTGGTTTTCGTGGTTTTGCCGTTGCTCACCTTCTCACTGGCAATGGCAATGCCATCGATATACCGCTTCACTTCGGTGCCGCCACCGGGCAGTTCTATAAACTCCACATTGCCCAGATAACGGGTAATGGTGGTGTTATTGTGCTTGTCGGTATCGGTGCGCTTAAAGCGACTGCGGCCAATATCGTATACGAACTCGGTGGTATGGCCTGCTTTGGTGATTTTGGTGGGTTTATCAAAGGTACTGTATTCCAGCACCCGCCCATCACCATTGAGCATATTGCCGTTGGCATCGTAGCCGTAACTCATATTCCCGATGGAGGTATGGGTCACGGCATGAATGCCTGCGCCATTCTGGCCGTAGGTGTAGTCGCCCACCCCGGTTTTAAAGGTGATATTGCCGAGGCCATCGTAACGGTACTGGTCGGTCTGCCCGGCCACTGCCGAGGACGCCAGCCGGTTCAGGCCGTCGTAACCAAAGGTTTCGGTCCGGGTTTTGTTATCAAACCTGTCGGTACGCTCGGTCAGGTTGGCCAGGGCATCCCATTTGTAGCTCTGGTCAATGGTTTTCAGATTGAGCACACCGGCTTCAATGGTTTGCAACCAGCCGGTTTTCGGGTCATAGGCTTTGCGCAGAGTGTGGGAGCCCAGGTTGGTTTCCACCACCTGCCCGCGCTGGTCCATCTTCTTGACCTGGTACCACAGGCGGTTGCCGGTCAGGTCACGGACGGTTTCCAGAAAGCCCTGGCTGTTATAGCCGTAACGGACACCACTGTTGTCACCGGCCGCATCCCGGCGTTCGGACAAACGGCCAAACTGGTCGTACACCGTGCGCTGGATAAAGTTGCGATCATCAAAGGTGGTCCCCACACCAATCGGGCGGCCATAACTGTCGTAGTCCAGTACCCGGCCAAACTTACTCACCTTATCCGCAGCAGTGTGCAAAGCGCCCAGGGCATTGGGGTGGGAGTCGTAGGTCCAGACGGTGTCCCCTTCCAGGGTGTTATCGGCTTTGTAATCCTTGCGGGTTTTCATGCGACCCAGCAGGTCGTAGGTCATGACCCGGCGCTGGTTTTTGGCATCCCGTTGTTCGGTAAGCTGACCCAGTACGTTATAGGTGTACTGCCACTGCCCTTTATCCGCATCATCCATGGCCACCTTACGGCCCATTCGGTCGTAGGTGATGGTGGTAACAGCTTCAGCGCCGGTATCGGCGGCACGCTGGACGGTTTTGGTCAGGTTGCCCAGCAGGTCGTAGCTGTAACGGATGGTGTTATTCAGGTTGTCCTTCACCTCAACCAGCTGACCCAGGCCGTTGCGGGTTTCGGTTTTGGTCTGCCCTTCAGGGTTGGTGGAGACGGTTTTATAGCCCTGGTAAGCGGTGGTGCCCACCGAACCATTGGCCTGAGTTACCTTGACGCCGCGGCCGAGGATATCGTACTCGCTGGTGTTCCAATACACCGCTCCGCCAGCAAAGTAAGGTTCACTCACCTGAATTGGGCGACTCAGGTTATCGTAGCGGGTGTCTGCATAGATCTTGCGGCCATCAAAGCCGGTGGCCACTTTGCGGAGACTGCGGCCGAGAATATCCTGAATCTCCCAGGCCGGTGCACCACCAAGGGGGCGGACTTCGGTGATCAAGGCACCGGAGGTGGGGCAACTGATGGGCGCACCAGCACCACAACGGTAAAAACTGTAATCCTTACCGGCACCGCTGGCATGGCGCTCACTCACCTTACGGCCAAGGGCATCGTACGCGGCGGTGCTTTCCACACCATTAATATCCGCCACCCGCAGAGGCCGGCCAAAATCATCCCTTTGCAGCACGCGGCTGGTGACCTGGTTCAGGGCGTTGGTCTGGCTGACCATATAGCGGCCATCAGCCGTATAAGTGGTGCGGGTGGTTCGGTCCGGTACATCCTGGGCACTCAGCGTCGCGCTGGTTTTATGGCCCCACTTGTCATACACATAAGTGGTCGCTGTGCGGAACGTGGGATCGTCCGGTTCCACAATCTCCTTGGTTAACATGCCGTTAACCGGGTGGTATTCAAAGGCAGATTTGCGTACCAGCGTTTGACCACCCTGCTGTGTGGTCACCTGGCTGCGCAGTAATCGACCCAGATGCCATTTGGTGGCATCGTTGGCGTATTCACTGACGGTGGTTTTGGTCTGGCTCAGCCCGCCACCGGTAGTGGTTGTGGCCACAGTCAGCACATTGCCGTAACTATCGGTGGTCTGCTGGGTGGAGACTGTATTCAGCAGGGCTTTGGTGGCCAGATCGTAGCTTTTCTCCACCGAGCCTTTCAGCCAGGGCTGGCGGATCTTGCCATCCACCTTCACCGCCCACTCGTTGGTACTGTCAGACAGCACAGTGCCATTGGCGGTTTTCACCACTGTACGGGCAGGAGAGCCGGTAAAGGGGAAATCCTGACGGTAAGTGGTTTCGGTGATTACACCGGTTTGGGCATCGGTGGTGCTGAGTGTGCCAAAGCCCAGGAAGCCGCGACCACCACTCTGCATCCGTGCTTCGCCATAGCGGTAGTTGATACGGCTTATGGCATGGCGATCAATACCATTGCCAGAGGCTTTGGGCGCACTACTGGCCACGGACTTAACCACATACATAGGCCCAGCTAAATCAAACACCGGCGAACACTTACCATTCAGGCAGGTGCCCCAGCGCTTCAGAGGCGCGCCGGAGCCTTTGGTATAAACAGAAGAGTTCGGGAGCCGGAGTTCCCCAAGTGGAGCCAGCGCCGTTATCTCTGACAGGCACATTGTCCCAGGCGAGATCCTGGTTCTTCGCTGGCACCGGTTCGGCCTGCTGGTAAATCACCTGACTCTGCTTGTCTCGGCCCTGACCATCTTGCCAGAGAGTACTAGTCCCCACAGAAACCCCGCTACCACGCTCCCAGCCGCTTGATGCGTGCATAATCAGTGCGGGAGGAACGGGGTAGTTGATGTTTTTCCTGGTGGTAAAGAACATCTCGAGGTCAGCACCATCCCGGGGTGGTGTATAGGCCCGCCCGGAAAATGAGAAGATCAGGGCATCACCCGCAGGAAAGGTGTACACCTTTAATCGCCTGCAGGTTTGGGCTTGGGTCGCACTGGCCCATGGCAGATCGGCCGGTAATACTGTCTGGCCCTGAACGTCACTGTTCCGCTATTTCCCGTGTTGGCGCTGCCGTTATCAATCCACCAGTCCGGCTCATCCCCTCCGGAAATCCCGGCGGTGATGCATTCGTACACAAAGCCTTTGTACCGCTCCGGGTCAGCCGGGTGCACCACCGCGCCTTTGGCATAACTGGTATTGGGTGTCCATGTGCTGCCGTAATCATCCAGGGCAATCACCAGCACCGGTTCGGAGAAATAACCCACATCCATAGCGAACGCTCCGTTAGCTGCCTGGCTGGTGCCGCTGGCCAGCACCACACGCTTCTGCCCTTCGTTAGGTATGTCCTGCTTCAGGTAAGACACCGCCAGCAGCTCCCGGGCTGCGGGAAAACCGGAGACTTCTACTGTGCCTGCGACATAACGCAGGATGTCGTCACCGGAAGGGACGTCGAGCACCACATTGGTGGCTGACGGTGGTGTATTGGTCGATGGGCCAGCCAGGACAAGATCACCACTATCACGGATGTAAAAAGTAGCCATAAAGTCTCCTTACTTCGGTGGTGGAATAACCGGGGCGGGTGTCACTGGCCCCTCAACAATGGGTTGGCGTATTTTTCTGGCTTCAAAGATGGCATCACCGCTTGTTAACTTATCAGTCGGCCAGGGGAAATCAGGCGGCGGGTCTGCGGTTGTCCCCGCCTGAATACAGATATATCGGTAGCCATTACCCTTTTTTGGGTGAGCTATATCATTCAGGCTATAGGCTTTGGCGGGTTCCAGGACTTTGCCAATATCGTCATAAGCCATCACCAGCATGGGGTTCTTATAAGGCTGGGTGATGATATCGAACAGCCCATCACCGTCAGATACCATACCGCCCAGCAGGCCGTGATAACGGGCATCGAAAACCCGCACGCTGCGGGATTCCGGCTGGCCATCCACCAGTGTCGTCCCTTTGACATGGGTGAAACGCGAGTAATCGTGGGGCTGGATTTTTAAATGGGGCAGTACACCCTCTTTCACCTCCCACTTCTCAGCATCCAGCCCGGGATAGCTACTGGCCTGCAGACTTTCATTCGCAGGAACAACTGTATATCTGGCATTATTTATCACGCTTTCCGTAGCACCACACACAACATAAAAGTCAGTGACAGTCTTTGCTGAGACACCGGCAAAGGTGCATCCCCCGGAAATAACAACAGTTTGAAATGTTGCCTTGTCTCCATTGCCGGTTCTGAGATTCACCGTCCCATTATGCTCATAGTGCATACGCACATTGGTCATTTCTAACGCATCGTAGTAATAACCGTGATTCAGAAAACCCGTCTGCACATAAATCGCAATGTTTTTAAAATGGGATGTACCGGAAGAACTGCCATAAAAAGGGTCGTTATGAAACCGGGCATTAAGAATCCTGAAACCAGCGCCATCCATGCGGATAGATGACCGGTTCATAGGGCTGAACGTGCCGTCAATTAACGACATATCCATATCCCGGGTGAGCCTCACCCACTTCCAGTTGGGATCTTTGTAGTAATCAAAGAGCTGTTGTTCGCTGGTGATTAACCAGGGATCAGCTTCAGAACCTGTTCCCATAGGGGCTGTAAAAGCCATCAGTCCGCATCTCCTCTCACCTGCAAGGTGAATTTGTCATCCTGTCGTGTACCTTGTCCCGCCAGTGTCGTGCGCACCAGCCAGAGCGGTGCCAGTGCCCCTTCGGTATCGAACCGCAGCACATTGCCTGCGGCCCAGCCAGTCCCCCAGCCGTTCTGATCGATTGTCCAGTAAGGGGTATTGGTTTCCGGGTTGGTGGGTGAGGTATCGGAGGTTATTGATCCTGCGCCGATGATGCCCAGCTTCTCTTCCACAATCTGGAAGGTGGTGGTGCCGGTAAACACCAGCGCCCACTTGCCCTCAATAGCGCCCTTGTTGTTGATCACGATGGGATAGTTCACCAGATTGTATTGCGCGGTGGTGGCGGCTCCCTGGCCCACCGGACGCCAGTTGGGGTTGCTGCTGTCCCAGGTACGCTGGGTGAAGTTGTGTTTAGTGCGAGCCTGCAGGTCACCGTACACCACTGATGAACTGACTGTTGCTCCTGCCGGAAAGTCCCAGGCCAGGGGCGCGATAATCGACAGGTCACCATTAATCTGCACATCGCTGATTACGCTCATCTGCTCGATGCGGTCGACCACTTTCAGAGGCGGCACCAGAGCGGCATCACTGGCATCGTTCAGCACCAGAGGGTCGGCAAACAGCAGGCTGCCCGCTTCCCGGTTGATAGTGACCTGATCCGGTTTGATGGCGGTGCCATTGCTGTCAACCACATCCATACTGACCTGATGATCCCGGTTGACAGTGACCAGCTGCCCAGCGGTGGGTGTACCGATATCCGTCTCCTGGGTATGGCCCAGCACCACCACATCCCCTTCCCGGTAAATGGGTACACGACCGTCGGCGGGCAAACGCACAGGGTCGAGGCCAATGAGCCGGGCGTCCATGGGAATGCTGGTGAGCACAATGGTGTTGTAGGTGACCGAGGACGGGATCACATCGATGGGATCACCGTTTTCATCTTCAAAGTTGATGGTGCACCAGCCATTCTGGCTGCTGACCTTACCCTGCATCTCATCGGTATCAATATTGCCGTTAAAGTCCGCCTGCGCTGATATCCTTTCTCCGGTATCCATCCTGTTTGCCCAGACTTGCAGAGAACCAGGGCGCAGGGGCGCGCCCGGTGTGCGGAAGGTGATATGATTGGTGCCATGCTTTGCCCGGGTGGTGGCCATAGCATCAATGGTGAGGGTGCCATTGGCTCCATCCGGATAGGAGGTAAATGTCGCTAATCCACCGGTGTAATCAATGGAGCCAACAGCTGTACCTGCATTGGTCTGGGTACTGAGGTTTTTATACAGAGTACCGTCACGGTCAAAGTGGGTGTTGCCTCCCCATGTAAACACCAGGCTGCCGGGAAGAATGGGATCTTCCACAAGGGGCAGTAAATCCACAGTCATCTCTGGGGTTTGCAGGGTTTCGTTGTGCGCCACATGACTCAGGCTATTGCTCTGTGCCCGGCATATCAGGCTGCTGCCCTCGAAGTCTTCCACGGCCTGAAAGGTGGTTGTTTCTGACCTTTTGTAGCAGAAACTTACTCGCCGATTTATGTGGTGGGAATAGCTGTAGTTGGCTGTGGCCTTGAGGGAGAAGGCTCCGGTTTGATAGTCAACGGAGCCGGTATAGCCATGCCAGCCGCCTTGCCCATTGTCGTAGGCTTTACGGGTGAGGTTATAGGTTGATGAGTCTGTGCCTCCCGTACTACTCAGAGAGGTGTTGCCCTTACGGCTGACTATCCATTCCATGGAAACACTGCCGGGAAGCAAAGGCGCACCAGGAATGGTGCCGGTGAACACGCCCGCGCCATCGGGTTGACCATCAATCGTGGTGTTGACCACGGCCCCTTCTTCATAGGTCAGAGTCAGGCTGGTGCCGTTATCGGGAATAGTGTCCGGCACAACAGAGAGCACACCATCGGCATAAAATACAGTGCCCACGCCGTCGCCTTCCAGGACGCCCTGACCATTGTCTGTGATGGTCTTGGTCTGCCCGCCCACCAGATAGGTGATAGTTAAACTGCTGGGTTTCAGGCCCGGCTTATCCGTCACATGGCGTATTTCAAACTTGCCTGGATGCTCTTGTGACAGCAGGCTGCCTTGCCGCACCGTGGTTTCATCATCGACCTGCAGTTTGTAGATGACCACCAGAGAGCTATCCGGGTCAGGCATGGCCTTCAGGGTGACCTGCGCTGCGCCAGTGGCATAATCCACAGTGCCTGTGCCTTCCCCCTGCAACTGGCCGTTGCCTGCATCCTTTAGGTCATACCATTTGCCAAGAGCGAGATAGCTGATACGCAATGTGCCTGGGTAAGGTTTGCCTCCATTCGAGCCAAAGTCGAAGGTGTAATTCAGTCCCCGGTTCTGGATGGTGATAGGCACTTCACCGGATTCCAGACTGCCCACCAGCACAGCGCCAGGCCGGTAAACAGCAGAGGCAGAACTGGTAAAGCTGCCAGTGGTTTTCCAGGCATCAATCTGGCCACTTTCATAATCAACAGTCAGTTTCTCGAAGGGGTTGGTGCCACCACTGTGCTGAAAGGTGCCGTCACCGGCATCGGTATAAGTCCCGCCACCAATGCTCAACGTGATCGAGCGAGGCAAAGCGCCTGTTTGCAGGAAGGCCCGGGACTGGTTTCCGGCAATCAAGCCAAAAGACAGTGTCACATTACGGTTATCGGTAGAGCTGGGGCGCATCACTCGCCCTATGCCCGCGCCATCCTGGTTGATAAGTGGGGTTTCCGAACGGGCACTGGGCACGATCTCCCCGTACACACTCTTCACTTTAAAAGTCAGGTCATTGGCGGACGCCGCTGCGGTCAGCCGTTGGATGCCGTAGTACTTGGCGGCATCGGCGACCTGCGTGGTTTGAATACGGGTATTTTCTATACTGCTTTGTTTTTCAGTGCCACGAGGAGAGGGGATACCGCCTGGGAAGGTGACCTTCAGGGGAGCGGAAATACCTAAAGCCAGTCGTCTACGCTCAAAATCGACATAGGTCTGGGAGTCGGTGGCATAGGTGAAGGTTTCCACATTGCCTTCCACCTTGGTGATACGCACATACTGTTCATCGCCGGTGGCTTGATTCAGCATCCGGTACACCTCGCCAATTTCCGGCAGCCGTTGTTCTTCCCGCTGAATGGCCAGAAGGCTGCGCTGGCCCACCAGTTGATTCCCCAGCAGCTGCCAGCTGGTATCGGTGGCGGGCACCACATAACTCTCTATCCGGTTGCGGGCATCACTGCGTTCGTCGTCCTGACTTTCGGTGTTGAACAGCACCACGCCCACACGCTCATCTTCCGGGGCGACCGTGAGAATGGCATGGGCACCTAGGTAAGGATCGTTGTTGTCGGTTTCCACGCCGAGAAAGACTTTGCGCATAGAGACATCACCCACAGTCCGGTCGATCCGGCTGATATCCCGAAACAGGTTATTCACCTGTCCATCCACCACCGCGTCACCGGTGGCCCGGCCCCCTCCATCGTCCTCGTCGGAGAGCCTTTGGGATTCAAACAACTTGATATTTTCCTGATTGATGGCCATACCTTCTGTCCCTTTTAACATAATTGTGGTGAGGAAGAGTTCTATGAAAAGAGTTGGTTCACAGGCTGCATTTTCCTATGCACTATTTTTCCTCAGCCTGTTGGTGGTTCTTTTGATGCAGGCCGGGCTTGGGAGAGCCGACTGGAGGGGTGCGCCAGATTGGGAAGGGGAGCCTGATTTCAATCAGACATACCCTCAAGAACACCAGTTCCTGGCCGCCTGTCGGCAAGGGCGTGTTGATATTGTGGAATACTGGTTGGCTCAGGAGGGTTTTAACCCCAATGAGGAGTTTGTCAGCGGCGCAAGCAAGGAAAAGATATCAGGTCTGTATATGGCGGTTAATTGTGGTCATTCTGAGGTCGTTCGTATACTCGTTGATGCCGATGGGGTTGATGTGAATCAAACCTTGAAGGGAGCCACACCTCTGTTCCTGGCTAGTCAGAATGGCCATACCGAGGTTGTTGGCATTCTTGTTGATGCCGGGGCTGATCTGAATCAAGTTTGGCATGGTGCAACGCCTCTGTTTAAAGCCAGTAAGAAAGGTCATACCGAGGTGGTCAGGCGTCTTCTTGCTGCCGATGGGGTTTCAGTGAATCAGGCCCGCAATGACGGAGCCACACCTCTGTTCCAGGCCAGTAAGAATGGTCATACCGAGGTGGTCAGTCTTCTTCTTGCTGCCGAAGGGATTGCAGTGAATCAGGCCCGTAATGACGGAGCCACACCTCTGTTCCAGGCCAGTCAGTATGGCCATGCCGAGGTCGTTCGCATACTTGTTGATACCGGAGCTGATCTGAATCAAGCCAGGCATGGTGCAACGCCTCTGTTTATAGCCAGTCAGAAAGGCCATGCCGAGGTTGTCCGCATACTTGTTGAAGCCGGGGCTGATCCAAAAATAAAATGGCCTTGCTCTTTAGTTTTCACCAGAAGCCCTCTAGAAGAGGCCAAGTATAAACAGCCTTTGCGGAGGAAAAAGAATCCTGAACAATTTGATAATTTCCAAACGATAATCAATATCTTGAATCCCGCAGTAAAAAACTGGAGGCAGAGGAAAAAATTACACTTACGAACAAAAAAAATCATAGAAACTGGCCTTGAGAGTATGCCTTCTGAGGCATCTGAAACAACACCTTTATTATCGGGTATGGGGCGGCTGTCTATTCATGGTAAGCACCATTAAGCACTATAATCTGGGTGCCACAGTCAGCAGCCGAATAACCACGGCATAGACGTCGGTGTCTTCGGGCTTGCTCAGAGGCAGCACCTGTTGGGCTTCAATGGGTGAGCCGTCCTGCCGGTCAAAAATCACCGTGAACTGGCGACCGTCCGGTACAGTGAGTGCCATTTTCTTGTTCACGATTTCCGTCAGTGCAAACAGTGCGTCAAGATCGGACCGACTTATCCAACTGTTTTCACCATCCCCCAGCACAATCGAACGGCCATAGGATTTGGCCTGCTCGGAAACCATCAATGCACCGGTCAGGGTACGCTCACTGCTTTGAGCGACAGGTGACCAGTCAAACTCATTGATCCACAGGAAGTTGTCGGATAAGGTGAGTGTGTCGAGCTGTATTAAATTGCCCTCGCTCCTGCTGCTTTCAGTGCCCGGAGCAACTTCGCTTCATCACTACCATGCACCCCCACATTCACGGCTCCACCGGGATACTCCAGACGAATCACCTTGTTTGGAAAGGCAGGGCTGGGCGAATCAGTGCGTTGCCTTTGGGATTCGTTGACGATTGTCGTTTTCTTTCTGCTCTCCCGGTCTTTTTGGGAGGCTTCGTACTCTTCCCGTTTGCGCTTTCTCGAGGCTTTGGAAAATACCTTGCTGTTCAGGCGCAATGCTTCCTGCAGGTTGGAGATGGAGGTGCCGTCCCCTTTGGCCCTGGCTTCTTTGAGTTTCTGTTCCAGATCCCGTTGACGACTCTCATAACGGCGACGTTCAATAGCCTCGGTATTGCCTTCCAGGCGATCCAGTTCATCACGCAGGCTATCGAGGGTTGAGCGGGTGCTGTTCTGCAGGCTTTCCATTCGGCGCTCGGCCTGTGCCAGTGCCCGGTTCAGCTTGTCCATATCCTGCTGGTCGAGGAGATCCATCTCGTCGGCTGCTTTACGAGCGGAGCTGGCAAATGACTCTGCGGTGATCTCGCCGTCTTCCCATGCCTGCATCAGATCTTCAAAGGCGATTTTCTGTTCCAGAAAGGATTCTTTCACTTCCAGAGAGGTCTTGCGGGTGTTGTACATCCACTCCCCCAAACCTGTGCTGTCGAACTGCTGGAAGCGGTGTCCCATCTCAGTCAGCTCTTCATTGGTCTGGGCCAGGTTATTCTTCAGGGCTTCAACATCATCGGTGACGGTACGGGGGTCGGCCTGGCTGATATTGTTCAGGTTCTCGAAGGCTTCCAGGGCTGCGCCGGACATACCGGCCATCTCATCTTTGAGAGCGGTCATATGGTCGGCCATGGCCTGTGCGATGGTTGTGCCACCGGCCATTTTCTGGCCAGAGGTTTCAGAGGCATCACCCACATCCTTTATGGCCTGGCTGGCTTTGTCTGTTTCTTTGGCGAGTTCTTCGTACTGTTTTTTTGAGGACTCGGTGGTTTCAATGGTGTTGCTTTGTCGCTTGTTCTGGCTGTCCTCGACCTTCTTGTTGCTTTGCTCGATATGGGTGGCTTCTTCCTCAATCGTCTTTGCCACATCCTGGATGATGTCTTTAACCTTCGGGGACTCTGTGGTGAGCGCATCCCCTATAGAGACATAGCTGTCTTTAACCTTGTTGGCATCCTTGGCAACACCATCTGCAAAGGCGGTCATCACCGCCTGGGTGCCTTCGCTGAAGAAACGAATCTTGCCTTCCAGCTCGTCAAAGCCAAGAGCACCGACGATATTGGCAGCAACAGAAGAGATCTGGGCAATGGCTCCGGTAATAAACGTCGCAGCCCCTTTAACAACAACAGACAAGCTGTTGAATAATGCCTGCACACCATTGCCTAAAACCTGAAAGGTGGTGATAACGCTCCCAGCCGTATCAACGATTCTTTGGAAACCGGTGGTGGTGCTGTTGACCACATCATCAATGGTCAGCTTGGTGAAAAAGGCTTTGAGGCTTTCAGCTATGCCGATAAACGTTGCTGAAATATTGGTGGCCAGCTTCTGCAGCTTGCCGTTCTCGGCCAGTTTATCGAGTTTATTACCCAAGGCTGTGAGTTGGGCTTTGATGTACTGTGTCCAGCCCGCATCACTGACAGCTTTTTGAAACAGCTGCCAGCGGTCTTTCATATTGGAGATAAGACCGGACAGGGTCTTCATATTTTTCAGCGCTGCGCCCTGGGAGCTTTTGCCCATCTCGGCAACCAGCGCCTTGATCACATCGGTGCCGAGCTTGCCTGCCTCCGACAATTTGCGCAGTTCATTGACATTCTTCCCGGTGGCTTGCTCCAAAAGTTGCCACACCGGAACACCGGCCTCTATTAATTGCCGGAGTTCTTCGCCTTGCAGTTTCTGCTTACCGAAAGCCTGGCCCACCGCCAGAGATATCCGTTGCAGCCGTTCAAATTCACCACCGAGCTTCGCATTCTGATCCACCAGTGACAGCAGCGTGCCGTCCATGGGATCGATACCAAAGTTCTTGAGCCGGATAAAGGCTTCAGCAACCTGATCCAGCTGTAACGGTGTGGTTTCGGTGAAGTGTTTGATCCACTCGGTAGCCTGATCACCGGCTTCCATGGAGCCCATTAGCGCCTGCATCTGAATACTCAGGCGCTCAAACCTGTCTCCGGTTTCCAGTACGCCCTGTACCGCTCGTTTCAGGGCGTAGAAACCGGCACCGGCAAGAACAAGGTTGCGTAAAGACTGCCCCAGTCCTCCAACACTACGGCTGGCCTGATCCGCGTCCCGCGCAGCCTTTTTGAATCCGGCCCGTTTCAGGCTCTCCCGGGACTTGCGGGCAGTCGCCCGCACTTTCTCCAATGAAGCAGAGGTCTGTTTTAGCTCTGCCTGCAGCCTGTTTTGTTGCTGGGAGAGTTTGCGGTTGGAAAGGCCACTCTTTGTCAGCTCTTCCCGTAACCCCGCCAGCCTGTTCTTCTGCTTCTGAAACTGTTGAGAGAGGCCTGAGACGGTTTTACGGGCAGCCGCCAGCTGACGATCAAGTTGCCTGGATGGCGTGACGGCATCGGCCTGCTTTCGGGCCAATGCCTCTACCTTTTGACGTGCCTCCCGGTAAGCACGGCTAACAGACTGGACGGTTGAAGCCTGAGTTTTGAAGGCGGAAATAAGGCGGGATTGCTGCTGAAGGGTCGTGAGGCGGGATTTGAGGGTTTTTGCTTGTGCTTCCAACGCCTCAAGGGATGTGCTGGATTTACGGACTATACGGGAGAGAAGGTCGCGTGCTTTGAGGGTGAGTTGTATGGCAGAGTTACGCACACTATTCATAAGCGGTTATCACGTGAATGAATAAGAAGATCCCTAAGAATCAAAGGTTCCAACAGGGAGAAAAATTCAATAGACTCGCCTGTAAAACAAGAACCAAGCGACGATGAAAGGACATCATCATGCCCAAACCGGTCAGGGATAAAAAACTGCACGAACAAGATCATGTTGAGCGTTCAGTCAGTGCCTTTGCCCAGATAAAAAATCCTACGCCTGTAGATATGCAAAGGGTGACGGCCATCTCTCAGGTGGAAACACAGCTGGATTTGTATCGAGTTTCAGCTGAAGATATGAATCGCAAAGAGCTTGAGTTAGAAGATCATCAATCCAAGCGCTTAGCGCAGTTCATGGAGCTCGCCAGTGATCCACGCCCTCATTCTCTTTGTCATGCCCATGCGATTGTGTCGGGAGCACATAAAGGTGCTGCCAGACAGCGTGCCGTGATTGCCTGGTACAAGTTGCGCATTGACGACCCTGTCAATGGATGTTGGTTACCTCGCAATACAGCAGCCAAAGCCAATATGCCTCAGTATCTTAAGAATGCTGTTCCTCATAGCAGAATACATAGGTACAACTACTATTTTTGGCTAGACCAAGAAATCAGCATGGACAGTGTGAAGAGTGGACAGCAATTAAAGAGAAAGCTGCAGCAGATTGAAACGCGCCTTCAAGCAGGAGGGCAGCCTCGATATGTCATGAACAGAAAGGGTGTTGGCTTACCACGATGATTTTTTCTATTCACCCTGATTATATGCATTTCCAGATGTTCGCCATTCTTGCTGATAATGCTGAAGAAGCACTGGGCGAGGATACGATATTTCATATGAGCTCTGCGCCTGTGACTTACAAAGAGCAGTGGCAAACTCTTAAGGTTGATCTTTATTCCGAATCCGGTAAGAAGATCCCTATACCGGATATAACCCAGAAGAACGGGCGTCTGTTTTTAACAGAAAAGGCTTTGAATGCTCTACGCCCTTTGCTTGAGGGGTGTGGCGAATTACTCCCAGTCACATATACAGACGATTTCAAGCAAGCGGGGAACGGATGGCTGTTTAACATTTTTCCTTTAGCGGATAATGCTCTGAACACTGACCGCTGTTTACAGAATGAATGGGGAGATATCACCTGGTTGGAGTTTCATCCTGAAAAACTGACTGAACATGCTCTATTCCGGACTGAAAATACACACTATCAAATGGTGTATTGCAAAGATGATTTTGCAAAAGCCTGTCAAGATGCCGATCTTAAGGGAATCATTTTTAGTGAGAACCTTGCACCAGAACCGGTATGATTTTTATTGATTACTCAACCACATCCAGCTGCATAAACGGGCTCAACCCAGAGCCTGTCACCCGAGGATCTGCCAGAATATCCATCTCCAAAGCAATTTCTCCAAAGTCTTCGGAAATAAATCCAAGGCTTTGTACCGGTGAGAATTTGGCTCGATGCACACGAATGGCAAAAGGCTTACCTTCCTGGGCATCATTCAAACCTTCCATAAACAGGGAAAACTCTTTGCCCGATTGCACCAGAGCCTGAATGGCATTGCCTTTCAGTGGGGTGTAATCCACTTTTAGAATCCCGGCTGAAATATCGCCGCCAGCCGCGACTCGCAGGCCGGATTTTGTCAGCTGATAATCAGAGCCTGCAGCCAGAGCCGAGTCATCAGATTTGGTGACCGTGATGGTCTGAGACATATCGGGCAAGTGCTTAAACGGCACCAGCTCATTTTCATCACCCTGAACGGCCAGTTCCTCACCGGTCAGAGCGGTAGCTCCAATATCGATAAGTGAGGCTCTCAGCGCCAGAGCAATATTGGCAGGGGTGAAATCATGGGCTTTGATGGAGGCAGTAATGCCGGAAATACGTGACACCACATTCCGCAGCCCGCCACCACCCATGAAGTTCTTTTGCTCTTTCTTCTCTTCTTCAAAACCAAACGAAAACTCGCTGATATTACCCATAGGTAACAGAGGGTCACTACTGGCATAAGGTTGAATATGGACAGCGCCTGCGCCGATAAAGCTGTAATCAATCATGGATTCATCCTTGATTTGGGGTTAAAGAATGGCTTCTACAGTCAGGGTGCTGTCAGCAAACGACAGCTGCCCATGGCTTGGAGCAATGTCAAAACGGGTATCACTGAGCGTATGTTTGCGACTGGCCGGGCATAGACGCTCTGTCGGATTAAGCGCTGAACGTATATTGCGGGTCAGGGAAATCAGATCCGTCGTTGTCTTGTCGGTGGTGGCCACAACACCGCTGATAGTAAATTGCAGCTCAAACCGGGCCTTGTCCCCCTGACGGCTGGTTTCAGTCAGGGTTTCAAGCTGCACCAGAATAGCGGGTGTCGGCAGGTCATCATTCAAGCCTGTGGCGGAATAGCCCAGCCTGGTTTCAGCAATTGATGCCAGTTTCGCTTTCAAGGCATCAACTATCACTTCTTCATTCGATGCGGTAGGCATAGTTCAATTCCTGTTGCATCAAGGTGGTAAAGCGTTCCAGAAGCTGTGGTTGCAGTTGGTTGACAGCTTGCCTCGCGGCATTGGCTATAGGCAAAGAGACTTTTTCAATGGGCAGCCCCATCCACAAAGTGCGGCCGCTTTTCAAAGACACCTGTTTTTTGTGCTTCCACTGGGGGGCTCTTTGGAACACCATGGCCCGCCGGGCTCCGACTGGTTGGAAGAGAAACGCGCCCTCCCAGTGATAACGCCCGATACGCACGCCGCTGGCGGTCTGGACAGGTCGTCCGAGATAGTGAGCGGGAATATCATTCAGCCCAATCCAGATCACCAACTCATAGTGTTCAGAACGACCACCCGGTTTATGGAGCGTGACTCTGACCCGTCCCAGTTCCTTAATCTTTTTCTGGGAGAGTTTGGTTGCCCTGGCCAATGCTCGTAGTACCTGGCGCTCTGCAAAGCGGGAGAGTTTGGTCATGGCTCTGCGAATAGCGGTATCGGTTTTCCCGGGGGCATTCTGAAAATCATTGACCAGCGCCCGAATCTGGCCATCCAGGGCAATATCCATCTGCATGGATTAGCCTTTATCCGGAAACAGACGCCAGCGGGCGAAAGACCCATCGTCTTTTAACTTACGATCCACTTTCCAGCTTTCTGACGGTGTACGGATTGTATCATTGCGCTGAAGTAAGAGGTGACTGGCCACAGTGAACTCTGTTTGTGATTGGTTCACCGCGTCGTGTGGCCCGACAGTGTTTACACCCCGGGTCAGTACACCTTCTACAGGTTCCTCACCGCCATCGGCCCGGATCAAAGTGTAAACCCTGCCAAATGTTTTCAACACTACCTGATCGAGCTGAGTAAACGCTTTTTCCATAATCTAAATTCTGAAGAAGCCAATCAGCAGTTCTCCTATGCGATGACTTTTAAGAGCCGAATGACCCACTTAATAGTTCAGTTGACACATATAATATGTCAACTGATTTATAAAAACCCTTTATTGACCTACAATGTATTTCAAGTGACTTACATTATGGTTCGGAAGAAATATCGTGGCTCTCTGTCGGTATGTATGCCAACTACAACAGTGAAGGTGAATTTATGTTTATTCTTCAGGGAATTCTCAAAGCAGAAAGCCAGGAAAAAGCCCTGATCTACATTCTTGTCCGGGAACAGGGCTACGGGAGAGAGATCGCGGATTTCTATGATCAACCCGTTACCCCCTTTCAGAAGCAGCTTCTTAAGCTCGAAGACACCGGCGTTCTGATCAGCAAACCGATTGGGACAACACTGTGTTTCGAGTTCAATCCTCGCTATCCCTTTCTTGAACCCCTGAAAACCCTGTTGAAAGCGGCCTTGAAAGCCTACCCGTCTGAACTGAAAAAAGCCCTGGTCATGAAACGTGACCGACCCCGCCACTCCAGAAAGCCTGTGAGTTACGTCAACCCGAAAGCCTAAAATCCACAACACTCAGGATACACCCATGAAAGATTTCAGTGGCATGGATATCGTCTCTGTGGCGACGACCATCTCTCAACACCTGAAAGAGCAAGATATAGAGGTTGTTGTCGTAGGTGGCCTGGCTGTCAATATCTATACGTTTAACCGGTATCAAACCCGCGATATCGATATGGTGAACACCTCTCGAGATTCAACAAAAGCACTGGCGGGGGCTATGGCCGATTTGGGATTCCATAAAAAAGGGCGTCATTTTTACAATGAGACAACAGACTACTTTGTTGAATTCCCCACTGCACCTCTGAATATCGCCGATGAAACCAACATAACTCCGACAACCATAGAAACGGAGACAGGAAGGGTCGCCATTCTCGAAGTTTTTGATGTTATCCGTGACCGTCTGACCTGGGTGTGTAACAACCAGAATGATCGTCAGTCACTTGTTCAGGCACTGTGCCTGATGATTAACCACGACAGGAACCCTGATGAATTTGCTGATTTCATGCGCGGCCAGAGCCTGACAGAGAAAGACTTCCAGAAACAATTCCACCTATGCCAAAGTTCCTATACCCGGGCTCTGGAAGAAGAGGCACAAGATATGACGTCAATAGAGGATATTGTTGAAGATGAGTTCATCAACTCCCTCTAGAAAGATCATCAGCCACCTTTTTACGACGCTATGAGAGAGTACATTTAATCACCGCCCGGGGCTTCAGACACAGGGGAAGCGGGTTGGACTGGGTATGCAGCTGAATACCTTTATCAAAATCCAGAGGCTTCTGCTTGGCATAGAGAGGGAGACCAATCTGGTTAGCAGTTTCCACAAAATCCGCCGGACCAAACCAGGTGCGGAAAATATTGGAGCCAATGGGGAACACATAGGCTTCATCAGGTTCAATAAAGGGTACGCCTTCCACCTGGCCCATATACTCTTCCCACAGGGTGTTGCAGTAGTGGAAACCTTCCTTGAAATCATTACGGAGCATGGCTCCCGCCTGATAGCGCTGATAAGACTCTTTCACATAAGGGTGGCCAATCAGGCTATCGTAAAACTCTGCGCCACAGAAGGCATGGAGCCGGGAGTACATAGTCACGCCCAGAGCGTCATCGACCTTGCGGCGCATTTTGACGCAGTTATCCCGCACGTCCAGATCATCGTTGCTGAATGCAAACTCGTGGGTTTGCTGATCAACCTTGAACTCATCAAACAGGTCGTAAATCACACTGCCATCGGCGTCCAGAATCTGTCCTTTCAGCGCCCCCAAACGCAGATGTTCCAAAGTAACTTCATGGTTGGCACGAATATCCGTCAGCCGCTGATTTACAACAGCTTTAATACCCGCTAGCGCTGACGTAGAGCCAAAGGCCCGTACATTCTGGACTTCATCCGCCAGAATGGTGCCATCATGGGGAATATGGGTGACCCGAAAATCCCGCAGCGCACGTTTTGTCCCTTTGGCCTGGGTCGCGGGCGCGCCACGTTCTTTGGTAGGCAATAGCTGCAGGGTGCCGTTTTTGGATTCCACACTCACGGTGGTGGTGTTGATACCGCCATCAATAAATAGCCCCATATCCCCGATTCGGCCAGGTTTATGGGGCGCATCATTCATCGTGGCGGTAAGCGAACTCATACTGAAGGCATCATTGCCAAAGATATCGAGAAGATTCATCTGTCTATGTCCTTATAAGTTGGGAAGTGGGTCTATTCGTTTTCAGCCCGGGATTTGGAAGGACTCTTCCCGCTCCATCAGACCATCCCTGGTCTGGGTCGCTCTCAGGCCATCCTGGCCTTTGGCAGAGTCCTTCCAAAGCCCGGTCTTTCCAATATCGTATGCATGGCCCAATAACGGTGGAGAGTTATCGCAGAATAATATTGAGGCCTGCCAGCTCCTGGATGGCGGATGCTTTGTCTGCGTCGGCTATTCCTTCCGGCCATACCAGCAGGCTGCCATCCACTTCCACGCTTCGCACAATCACCACCGCCTCACCGCCGGTAGCATCGGTTGTGATATTGCTGTAGAGCACAGCGGCAGCCATCTGCCGCCCATCGTCGGCGGTTGTATCAAGAGGCCCATACACGCTTGTGGCCGTTTTTTTGCCCAGCACCGTTCCGGCTTTGAGGGTTAAACTGGGAGCCAGCTCAACCTGTTCCCGGCTGATGCTGTTATTGCCTTCGGACACCAGAAACTCTCCGGTGTGCACGGATTCATGGTAGGTGGTCATTCTTCAGTTCCTTTGAAGGACAGTGGGTCTATGGGAGTGTTTGTGGTCAGTAACTGTTTTTATTGCGTTTGGCATAGAGCGCCTGCACGTCCATTGTTACGGTGCCGCTGTCCGAGGGATGGAGCTGGTGTTGCTGCTCGGGCGTTAAGGTATTCTCGATAACCGGTTGCTGGGCAGTGAGTTTCTCAAACAGAGCCGCTCGCACCTGTTCCACGGATTGCCCTGAAGCAATGTAGACCGCAGCCTGATCAGAGTGAGCTGCGGCACAGAGGGTTTTGATGGTATCGCAATCCGCCAGTTTCTTTTGCACCTGCTCCACAGTGGCGTTGGTGCGCAGAAACGACTCGGCCAGCTCGGGGTAACCGGCCTGATTGCAGAGTTGAACAATGGCTAGAGCTGATGCCTGACCAGCAGGTTTTAATGAAGATGCTTGTGGTTGTACGGGAAGTGGGGAGACTACCGTCTCTGGCACGCTGGCTTGTGGTGCCTGAGGTGCATGGGCAAACATGGAAAGATCAACGCTTGCGGCCAACTGCACCGGTTTATCCACCACATCAATCAGCCCATGATCATGGGCCTCCTGGGCCGTCATCCAGGTTTCCTGTTCCATCATGGGGGTGATGTCATCGACTGGCCGACCGGACTTGGCAGAATACGACAGGGCAATGGCTTCTGTGGCTTTATCCAGCATATCCGCCGTGCGCCGCATATCGTCCGCCTCACCGCTGGCCCACCCCAGAGGGTTGTGAATCATCATCAGGGAGTTTTCTGCCATGGTAATACTGTCGCCTGCCATGGCAATGACACTGGCAATACTGGCGGCGACACCTTCAATACGCACATGAATATCAGCGGGGTGATAGCGCAGAGCATTGTAGATAGCAATACCATCAAACACAGAGCCACCGGGACTATTGATACGCACGGTAATGTCATTGACACTGATAGCTTTCAAATCAGTCACCAGCTGCTTGGCAGACAGACCCTGCCAGTCACCGATCACATCATAGATCAGCAGCTCCACCGATTGGTTGGCCATATTGGTGAGCCTAAACCACGGTTTGTTCTTGCCTTTAGGTGTGTTTGCGGTTGCCATTTGCCTTCCCTGTTTTGTGTCTAAGGTCGCTGTCGTACTGCAGCTTTAATTCATCTGCCCGCCGATTATCGGCGGCAATCTCATCATCAATCTGTTCGCTGTCGTAACCCTGCTCCGACACCACTTCGGAACGTGATTTGAATCCGTTGCGTACCGCCAGGCTCTGGGACTGCATATCCTGCACCGGGTGGATATAGGCCCAGCCGTGGGGAATCCATTTCACACGGCGGTAGGTTGATACTTTCTTGCTGTAGTCTGTAGCGTTGATGGCACCAGAGAGCACCGCCAGATCCAACCACCGATTCCACACGGGCCGACAAAGCTGAAACACAATCTGGTTATGCTGGATCTGCTGAATACGACGACGGAATTCGTTGAGCACAACACGCAGTGCCCGGTCACTGACGCCTTTCATATCGCCGGACAGGAGCTCAAACGGCAGACCCATTCCAGCGGCTGAAGCCATCAGTTGCTGGCGCATAAACTCCGGGTAACCGGCTGTTGAACCCGGTGGTGTATTGAACTCAACGTCTTCACCAGGAGCCAGTTCCTGCATAGTGCCCGGCTCCATGGCCACCATAGGGATGTTTTCAAAACCGGACTGGATGGGACGACCAGTGATCGGATCAACCTGCTCCTGTTCCGGATGGGTCTTGGTGATAAAGCCGGTGAACAGGTTGGCGATTTCCTGCCGAAGCAGAGTGGCATCATCAAACTTGTCCAGATGAAACATCCGCAAAAGCACAGTCGCCAGCACCGGCTGGCCTCGCAATTGCCCAGGCCGCAAGGGCTCAAATAGATGCAGTACTTCTGAAGCAGGTACCCGGTGCAGGTCAGCGGTCTCTATGGAAAACTCGTCCACCGGATGGGCTTTATGCATCCAATAGGCCACACGCTGGCCGATCCGGTTAAACTCGATGCCTGCCCGAATAGTGTGGCCATTAGCCAGCTGGTCGCTATAACCCCAAGGGACAAACTCAGCTTCCAAAATCTGGATTTGCAGAGGGACTGAGAGTCCATCCGCCGCACAGGGATGTGCAAGTGACGCGGGAGGGCAGGAGCCCGAAGCGTCGTCTGGCTTTCGGATACGCAGCCTTACAAAACATTCCCCCGCTTCCAGCATGGCTCTGGCAGCCAGTGATTGTTGCCCGTAGAAGTCCAACACCCCATCAGCATCAGATTCATCGGTCCAGTCCAGAAACAGTTGTTGTAGCTCTTTACGAAAACCATCATCAGCGGCTTCGCTTTTGGGCTTAATGCCGGTGCCGACAATATTGGCCACCAGTTTCTGAATTCCGGCAGCAGCCCAGGGATCATTCCGCAAAGCTGCGCGGCTGCGGTTAATCAGCGTGCCAAGGTCACCCGTCAGGCCTGAGGTGGGGCCAGTGCTGGGAGCCAGCCAACTGAACGCTCTACGACCATGGCCAGCGGAGGTATAAGCCTGATTGATGATGCGTTTCAGCAGGTAGTTGGCCACTCTTGTTCGAAGCTTGGCTCTGAGCTTTTGGGCAAAGGCCATCAGATCCCCTTGGAACTGGTGATGCCATATTGCCGGGGGCGTTTATGTTGCTTGGTCAGCTCCTGTTCTATCGCCGTCAAACGCTTTTCCATTTCCGAGAAGCTTGTGTACTCCACTTTACGGCCTTCAAATTCAACCGTGCGGGTATCACGCAGGAGTACAGCTCGCTTGAGAGCGATATATTCGGCTTCAGTAATCATGCTTGTCCTTGAAGAGCTATCCCAGATAAGTACTGCGTGAAGAACGGCGAGGGCGGGGCTTTTGTTCGATGAGGGCAGCTGTTTCTGCCATCACATCCGCTGAATCCGGTTGAGGCCTCTTTTCAGCCAATTGTTCCAGATTGATCCCCCGGTGCTGCTGCAGAATACGCACAGCGGTCAACGCATACACCCGGCAGTCCAGGGCTTCATTGCGCTTCTTTTTGGCATCCCATTCAAAGTAGGCAACACCTTTTCGGTATTTGCGCACTTTCTCTTCTGCTGTCGCCTGTTTGAAATAGTCTTCATCAAAGCAGTCTTTGATAGGCCAGTGGCAGTAGCCTGGCCCCGGTTCGAGCGCCCGGTAACGCTGGTAGATCAGCTCTTTCGCGGTATCTGTGCCCACCAGAGTGAGATAGATACCTTTCTTGTTTTTGGTTTTGGGAAAGTTAGCGATGGGTTTACCGGATTGGCTGGCTCCCTTGATGGGAATCAGCCAGTCGATGCCCATTTTGAGGCTAAAGGCATAGACCTCATCGGTGTAGTGCCCGCCAGAATCCATACAGATTTGGGCGATATTCATCATCACCCCATCCTGGCGCTTGTAGGTCTGGCGTAGTTTCTCAGCTATCACCTTCCAGATTTCCGGCCGGGAGAGGTCACCATAGAGTCGGTAGTACTCAATCGACCAACTCTCTTCTCCTGCTCCCCAGCCCACCACTTCAAACTCAATGCGATCATCCTGCACGTCCACACCACATGTCAGCACTTCCACCAACCAGGGCACTTCAGCCTGATAATGTTCACGACGCTGGTAGAGCAGCTCATAATCCACCGACTCCCCTTGTTCCTGCCAAGTTTGGCCCAGAACGGTGTTCGTCCAGTCTTTCAGAAGGACGGGATCATCCTTTGCTGCCAGAAAGTCCGCCACAGCATCACGCCAGCTGTACCAGCCATTGGGGCTGTAAAGGGAGCTCAAATGAAAGCCAGCGGTTTTGCCATCAGCCTCCTCGTTCTGCACGACCCATTTGCCATTTTCCAGCAACCAGGGCTTGTCGTGTTCATGCATGCGATGCTCACAGGCGACACACTCAAAGCAAGCGGTATCAGAATTGTTGTCTTCAAATTTGATTTGCGGCCACTCGATAGGTTGATAGTGCCCACACCGGGTACAAGGCACCTGATACTGGCGTTGGTCTGAATTGTCATAAGCCGTTTCAATCTTGCTGCTGCCCGCGATATTGGGCGTGGACACCATCAAAATCTTGCGATTGCGGGAGAAGGTCGCCGTTCGCTTGATCGCAAGGTTGATAGGGCTGCCTTCTCCATCCACATCATCGTCGTAGGCATCCACTTCATCGAGAAACAGAAACCGGGCGGGCATAGAGCGCAGGCCGGTCGCCGAGTTGGCTCCAGCAATAATCAACACACCATTGGGAAACTCTTTCACCAGCTGGGTATTGCCGGAATCCCGGGAGCGGGCATCTTTAACCCGCTCTTTCAGGATGGGCATTTCCTCAATCATGGGAGCGATTCGCTGCTTGGAGGTCCGCTTGGCCATATCCAAAGTCGGCAGCACATACATCATCGGGCCCGGTGTATGATGAATCACATACCCCAGCCAGTTATTGCCGCATTCGGTGCCGCCCACCTGGGCACCCTTCATAAAAACAACACGTTCCACCGGCGAGCTGGGCGACAGGCAGTCCATAATCGCTTTTAAATACGGTGTTCGGGCGGTGCGCCAACGGCCTGCCTCCTTGGCGGCTTTCATCGGCAGGATACGATGCTCATCCGCCCATTCAGACACAGTCAGACGGGTATCAGGCTGTAACCCGACCAGCAGACCATCGGCATAGTGTTTCATACGGGGAGATCTTCAGGGCGTTTTTGCCAGAATGAGTACGTTCGTGTGTTACCGGTTACCTGTGTCGTGTAACACGCAGGTAGCACTTTGCAGGCTATGTAACAGTGCCCTGATACCAGAATGGTGCGATGTTCGGCGGAAGGCCTTGGTATCAAAGGAAAGTCAATTTCTGGCACACCGCCTGCAATAACCCAAGTACAAACAGGCAAAAGATTCCGGAAGAGAATCTTGCCAGACGGGTAACAAAAAAAGCTTCTCCAAGAGCAGGACCCGAGCAACAAGATCCAAAGCAAGAATAAAAAACAGAATAACAATAAGAAGAAGAAGAAGAAGAAGAAGAAGAAAAATAATAATAAGAAAAAACGCTGACCGAGAATCCGAATCCCCGCACCTGCGGGGTTCTGTTTATCTGGCCTGTGTTAATGCCTTCAACGATTCCTCCAGCTCATCCATGAGCCGCTTCCTAACTTCCCGTGCATCCTTCTCTGCCGCCAGGATATCGGCCAGACGATCTGGAATCCCCAACAGGGCATCCCGCACCTGTCGTCCAAGCTGATATCCCTCTTCATACACTTGCCGCGCCTCAACCAGTAGTCCTTCCCGCTCCTCATAATCCAGTCGTGCCATCTTGGCCCGATAAGCCTCACGCATGGTGCGGGCGGCAGCATAATCTACTGTTTTACGGCTCTCAGGAGGTGAAACCTGAACAGGCGCTGATACTGTCATCGCCCCTCCCTGAGCATCCTCGTTCGAAGGGCGATGACTCCCTGTTTCTCTCAGAACAGTGGAAGGTTCAGCCAACTGTTCAATAGCCCGCTTGGCGGCCACAGGGTCGATTTTCCCGCGTTCTGTTTTGATCCGGCCCTGTTTGACCAGCTTGGCCACATATTGCCGCGTCCAGCCGTGACGGCGGGCAAATTCGGCCTGTGAGACACGCTCTCCAGACATACCCCAGCCTATCTATAACCTATTGATTATTATCGAAATATTATCTTGATAAAGAGCCAGATAAGAGCGTAGATGTAAGAGCATACCCGAGAAAACCTGAAGGAGAGCCATTATGAAAAACAGCAAACTCAGCAAAAGCCAAATCCAGTTTCTGAATCTGGGGCACGAAAAACAAACGTTCACGTCCGCCGATGTGCCACTGAATGGCGGTGCCTGTAAAAAAGTCATCGACAGCCTGCTGAACCGAATGTTGATTCAACCGGTGAATCGCAGTGGGGCCACATTTGAATATGCACTGACAGCGTCTGGATATGAAGCCATCGGAGCCAAACCTCCCAAGCCGTCAGGCGAAGAAATCACCAAGCCCAAAAGCAAAACCCGTCCTGGCAGCAAGCTGGATCAGGTGATCAAACTCCTCTCTCGCGCCGAGGGAGCCACCATCTCCCAGATGATGGCTAAAACCGGCTGGCAGCAGCATACCGTGCGCGGCACCCTGGCCGGGGCTCTGAAAAAACGATTGGGCCTGACCATCGAATCCGAAAAGCCGGAAGGTCAGGATCGGGTCTACCGCATCACCGCAGGACTGGAGACCGCTTAATGCCCTCTTTCCAACCTATGAGAGCCGGTGAAAGACCGGCTCTTCTTATCCTGACTTTGACCAACGGTCATTTGATGATTAGTCGGGTCGACCGTACCGACACCCAGACTTTGGGCACTTTAAACCGCTGGTATCCGCAATTTATTGATGCTCTGGCATTGCTGCAGAAAGGCAACTTGGATTACATAGCCGGACGTGGCGTTGTTGCCCTGCACCGGGATTGTGGTGAGCCTTGGCCAGAACATCAGCCTAGGTTCTTGCGCAGCTCTCAGGAAATGGGGCGCTGGGCCAAAGAGCAGAAGATTGTCAGGCTGTTCTGGCACTCTCTTGTGGTTGCCGGAGGAGAAAAGTGTCAACCCGGTTGTCAACCTGAAACGTCAACCATCAAGGGGCGCTGGACGGAGCTGTGGTTGACACTCTAATCACTTGTTATTACTAAGGTTTTCCGGTTTTTGTCAACCAAAATGTCAACCTGTGTCAACCCCGATTTTCAACCTGTCGCTAGCGCTTTTTGGCGGTGATGGGCACCCGCAATCCCAGCAGTCTCCCAGGGTCCCCCGGCAGAGGCCGTGTGTGGGCTTGTGTGACGCTGCGCATTGATCTTCAAGGGCCACCTCGAGTAAATAACAAAGATCGTCCACGGCCGCTTACACGGCGACAAACACTATTGACGACGAAGGTTTGATACCACTTTCTCCACGCCTCGGCTGGCTATGTAACCACCAATCCCAAGCTGAACAATTCCCAACAGTTTTAACTCCAGCGCCTCGCTCAGATTCGGTGAGGCCCAGCCCATCCACCGGCACACGACCAGCGCCGTAAACACCAGCATCACAATGGGTCGCCAGCTCCTTTGCAACCTGCTCTCGCCCTGGGCCTCGGCCCTGATCACGCCCGCCCGCTGGGCCAGTTCATCCAGCTCGCCGCTGATCGCCATGTTGGCCAGTTCGGCCTTGGCCTTGCTTGCCTGGGCGGCATCAGGAAAGACCTTGTCGATGATCTTCCCTACCACCGGCACCGCAGCCACCCAGCTCATGCGTCCACTTCCTCGACAAATCCCTCGTCGTACAGCCACTGTTCAACATTAAAGCAGGGACACTCCTTGTCCCCATCAAAGCGGTAATGCCCTTTTACCACCGCTTCCGGCCACAAGCTTTGGCAGCCTGTCACCAGGAACTTCAACATTCGTTTCTGCAATTGAGTGAAGTTATCATCAGGTTGCCCCTCGTCGTCCAAACCGCCTACCAGACAGATACCCACACTCTCATGGTTATGGCCTTTGACATGAGCACCCCAGTCATCCAGCGCCCTCCCCTGTTTAACGACACCGTTCCGCTCAATGACCCAGTGATAACCAATATCGATAAAGGCCCGCTCCATCAGGTGCCAACGTTTGATGGTATCGAAGGTGACATTCTGATCCGGTTTGGTAGCGGAGCAGTGAACGACAATGGTGTTGGTTTCCTTACGCCTTCCCATCTGTCTTTTCCCTGGAATCAGTCCTTGAGTGTGTAGGCAACAATGCCAATCACCGTGGTCAGAATTAGCCAGCCAAAGCGTTCCACAGAAGCCAGCACCACGCCCCGGGCGCTGGCCTGACGCTCCAGTGAGCGAATCCTTTTTTCAGAATCTTCCAGCTTGCGGTTAAGACCTGCGAGCGTGGAGGTCTGGTGCATCATCCGCTCTTCAATCATCGCCAAACGGGTCACGGCATCGGAGAGTTTGTCGAGCTTGTTGTCGATCTGATCAAGCCGCTGTTGAATGATCTCGGTCATCGTCAATTGCTCCTGCATTGCCGATATTTCCGCCATCCTTGGCGGTCACATATCTGACTCCTCTTTCAGCAGCCACCTGGTGAAAGGTCAATCTGCTTTCTTCCAGGAAAGCTGCCTGCCCGGTGTACTCTTCCCAGCGCCGGACAATCACATCTACATACTTGGGATCGAGTTCTGTGAGCCGTGCCTGCCGCCCGGTTTTCTCGCAGGCAATCAGAGTGCTGCCGGAGCCGCCGAACAGATCGAGAACGATATCCTGGGTCTTGGAAGAATTACGGATAGCCCGCTCCACCAGCTCCACCGG
This sequence comes from Parendozoicomonas sp. 209JJ7-1, assembly GCF_058147085.1. Lineage (NCBI taxonomy): Bacteria > Pseudomonadati > Pseudomonadota > Gammaproteobacteria > Oceanospirillales > Endozoicomonadaceae > Parendozoicomonas > Parendozoicomonas sp. 209JJ7-1. The sequence goes on from NZ_JBYVJU010000005.1 coordinate 50,642, forward strand.
TTTCATGGTGGGATGAAGATCATTTTTGGCAGGCTTGTTGAAAAACCAGACATCCCCCTGATCACGGGCACCGCACCAGAAGTGGTCAGAGCCATCCTTCCAGCCGTAGAGAATGGGTTCGTACTGGCGCTGGTAATCAGCACGACCAAGAGTAAAAGTGTTCTTGGCCCAGATCAGGAATGTGGACCACTTGCCACCGGCTTCTCGAAAGGCGCTTTGCAGGGTGTCCAGCTCAGACGACGACATGCACACATACACAGCCCCTTTGCAGACGGTGAGCATGTTGGTCATGGCGGCTTTCAGGAAACAATGAAACTCATCGCCCAGGTTGTCGTTCTTGATCCGGCGATCCTTGCTCCGGAGCTTGTCCTTGGCGTTCTTGTTTTTAGAAGGGCTGCCGTAATCGACATTGTAAGGTGGGTCTGTGAACACCATGTCGGCCAGCTGGCCTGCCATGAGTTTCTCAACATCGGCCGACTCTGTAGCACTCCCACACAGTAAATGATGATTGCCCAGTACCCACAGGTCTCCGGTCTGGCTGACTGGCTGCTCCTGAATCTCTGGCACCTGGTCGTCTTCGGTGTTGCCTTCGGCGGGTTCCTCCACCAGCAGGTCATTGAGCTCATCCAGGCTGAAGCCGGTGATATCCAGGTCAAAGTCCAGGTCTTCCAACGCTTGCAACTCTGCTTTCAGCAGGTCTTCATCCCAGCCCGCGTTCTCGGCCAGTTTGTTGTCTGCCAGCACCAGTGCCCGGCGCTGAACTTCATCAAGGTGAGCCAACACAATCACAGGCACCCGACCCATGCCAAGCTGCTGTGCCGCAAGCAAACGACCATGACCGGCCACAATCACCTTGTCATCGCCCACCAGCACCGGATTCACAAACCCAAAACTCTCGATAGAGCGGGCAATCTGGCTCACCTGTTCCGGCGAATGAGTACGGGCATTCTGGGCATAGGGCACCAGCTCAGCCACCGGCCAGTGTTCGAGATTTTCTACGAGAATTTGTGAGTCTTCGGACATGGATTCCATCCCTGGAATGAGAACGCCCCGGCTGGAGAGACCGGGGCGTTCAGGGGCTTTGGGCATAGCGCTGCACGAGCGTACAGAAAATATAATCCAAAAATGGCAATTTTGTCCCAACCTCAAAATCAGTATTCAACGGTAATAGACCTTTTAAATCTGCAACACCCTCTAACTCCCCTTAACTCCCTTTGGAAATGGACAACTGGATACACAGCAAAACTCTGTGCCAATGTCGTTGAATTGAAGTCCGAGGGATTCCAGTTCGACGGGCGATCTCTCGCCAGGTCACCCCGGAAGCCCGCAACCAGACCAGTTTTCGGTCAGCCACGTCCAGTGGGGTCAGCCAGTTGATACACTCCACCAGCCTGTCCTCCTGTACTGCCCCTGGCCGCACGTAAATCACTTCCCGCTCGGCCCGGCGTACCTGTTCTCGCTGGTCATAAACCATCTCAGGCCAACTGGAACCATGGCCCAGCTGAATTCCCGTTGGCAGTCGTCGAGCTGTTAGCCAGGCCTCCCGATAACGGTTCGCAAGGTAATCAATCTCTGGTGTCATGGAGTTCCCCCAAAAGCCTTGTTCTGCCCGAATCAAATGCGGCTGACGGTTTTGATGACCCGTCCGGTTACTCTTACATGTGCGTGTACGCGTATACGCGCGTATAAGGAGTTACCGGCAAACATGTCGAAACCGTCAGGGCGTTTTATGATTGCTTTATTAATCAGGACGATAGCCTCCATATTTCACATATGGCTGAGGTCGCAGGCTGAGCCCTGTTAACCCCCTGTGCCCGGTGGTCATTCGGCACTTTTGGAATTGCCGCGCTTGCAGAGACTCTGAAAAGCTTCTTACTGATCCGGCATACTGGCCCTGCTCTTCACACCATGTGCGCCAATCCGAGTAAAGCTGAGTCACGCCTTCACGCTTGTCCCGGCGAAGTTCACACCTCTCTTCCAGCCATTGCCCCAAACAATCTTCTGACTCGAAGTATTCCTGAGTCGCTTTGACAACACTCGTCGGTGGATGAATACCTTCATGCTGCCAGCGCAAACAGCCCTCAATGGCCCAGGCCAGGATGCCGTTCCGTTCTTTCAGGAGTTTATTGGGAAGCTCCCGATCCTTCTTGGCATCGGGCACTTTCACAGTGAAGGGAATCAAATGAAGTCGCCGTTTCATGGCGTCATCCACATTGCGGATGGATGGCTTGTGGTTCCCGGCAATCACCAGCTTGAACTGGGGTGTGTACTCGAAAAAATCCTGGCGCATAAACCGGGCCGAGATCTTGTCGCCACCGGTCAGGGTCTTGATTTTGGACTCATTCCAGCGTTTGCCCTGCTCCGTTTCCACGCTGGAGACAAACCTTGCTCCCTGAAGGCTTGCTAAATCCGTAGGATGTTTTTCGTGCCTGGACTCCATAAAGGTTTCCACCGGAGCATTCACGGCATAGTTGCCCATGATCGACATCAGCACATGGATAAACACGGATTTACCATTGGCCCCGCCACCATGAAGAAAAAACAGGGCATGCTCGGAAGTCACGCCGGTCAGGCAGTAACCCACCACCTTTTGCAGATAATCCACCAGCGTCTTGTCACCGGCGGTCACATCATTCAGAAAACTCAGCCACAGTGGGCAGTCCCCCTCAGGGGAGGCGGTAGCCATGCGGGTCATCATGTCACTGCGATCGTGTCCCCGTAGTTCTCCAGTTCTGAGATTAACGACACCTTCCGGGGTATTAAGCAACCAGGGATCACGATCCCACTCTTCTGACAGCGTCGCATGGCAAGGGGAAGACCGGGCCAGTTTGACTACGTTGTGAATAGTGCTGGTGGAAGCCAAACGCGTGCGCTGGCGACCGGTTTCAGCCTGTTCGGCTGCGGCTCGACAAATTTCACGAGACAGATGACACACATACAGCACCTGATCCTGACTCCAGCGTTGGCCAGTCCAGGTAAACCATTTGCCCCACTGGTCACAGTAACGCCAGTCATTCTTAAATAAGGTGTTAAATGCGGTTGTTACACCGTCGTCGGTTAATATGTCGATGCCAGTCGGCAACACTAATTCTCCGGCCGTCGTGTCCCGCGTTATGGGTGTCCGTTCTCCCGCTGCCAGGAAACCCTGAACATCAAAGGGGTTCTGCTGAGCATCCCGTTCCTGCAGGGCATCAGCGGCATCCCACTTCTCCGGCTTGTCTTTGGGAGGAATCAAAATTTCACAGGACTGGACACCGGCTTTCAGAACCGCTTGAGCTGCAGCCTGGGCATACTCCCGCCCGGCCTGATCGTTATCCGGCCAGATCAAAACCTGCTTACCTTTGAGAGGAGACCAGTCGGTTTTATTCACTGGAGCCTTGGCTCCATTCATGGCCGTTGTCGCGCAAATCCCTGCTTCAATCAGCGCCTGGGCACACTTCTCTCCTTCCACCAACACCACAGCTTTCACCTGCCCAATAGCGGGCTGGTTATAGAGTGGTCGTGGTGAAGGCGCGCGGTACTTGCCCTGCTTCACATCCCAGGGGCGGAACTCTTTTCCCTTCGGAGTATCGTAGCGATAAACGCAGGCCACCAGCTGACCGGAACTGTTGTAGTAATCCCACTTGGCTGTATGCGGGCCAAGATCTTCTGCAGACGCTTTAGCCTTCGGCTTCACAGGCCTGGGAACCCTGGCTTCCACACCCAACCAGCGAGCCACAAACTGAAGCGCTTCGGGAAAATCGATATGCTGGTTAGCCTGGGTCAGGTGGAACATATCGCCATGTTCCCCGGTGGCAAAATCATGCCACAGGCCTGTTTTATCACCAGTGATGGTGATCTTAAGGCTCTGCCCCACAACACCGCGGCAATCCCCCACCGCATAGTGGTCAGTGTGTTTTTCCGCCTGAGGCAACAGGTATTCAATATACTGCGGCAGCCGTTCAAGCAGTTTGTCTTTGACCTCTGCCACCGACAGCCGTTGTACCGGCTCCTGGGCGATAGGAGCATCATTAAAATCCAAATAATCAGTCATGTTCTTTCATCCTGAAAAATTCCCCTGACGCGTTTAAGCGTCAGGGGGATTGGCTTAGTCCTGCCAGTTGTTGTGAGGAGCCTGACCGTGTGCAGGCTGCTGGAACTGATAGTCCGGATGCTGCTGATAACCGCCCGTTTGCTGGTAAGTCTGCTGTGGAGCTGCTTGCTGAGGAGCCTGCCCTTGCCCAGCGGCCACCTCATTCATCAACGCCTGATACTCCTTATGATCTGGCGTAATTACATGCTTGATGACATTGGTGGGCTCGTCATCAGAATCCTTCTCTACATCAATGCGGGCGACAAACTCCATGCCATCCATCTCGCCAAAGTTCCGCAGCCTTCGGGCCAGCACCGCCTGGGGCGAGCTATCCTCCTGCTGAATGCCACGGGCAGAGCACAGCAACGAGCGCACAAAGCTGCGACCCATGTTTGACCAGTTGGGGCCTTTTGGGCTGTGCAGGCCAATCAGGCTCCACACTTTGCGCTTGGCATAAGGGCCAGCCAGCACTGTGTACTCGGCCTTCAGAAAGACTGCGCCGCTGTCACCCCGCGTGGCCCAACCACCCGTCCACCCCATATGGGGTTCGTCGTAACCGCCGGGGTTTACAGTGAGGCGTACTTTGGCCAGGGTGCCTTTGGGAATCAGGTCATAGTCTTGCTGAACCTGGGCATTGTTAAAATCCGTCCACTCGTTATTGGTCGCTGGCTGCTGCTGATTTTGCTGCTGGCTTGGGTACTGGTTTTGCTGCTGATTCATCGTCACTGTCCTTGTTGTTCAATGTTAAGAGCTGGTTGTGCGGAAGTGCTGGTGGCGTACTGCAGCTGTCTGCCATCCGTAAGGGGTTGATTGATCTTGTCTAGAAGTTGGCCAAGGTGAGCCGGTTCTGTCTGGGCCAGTCGGCCACTTCTGTCTTTGGCCGGAAAACCCCAGGGATTCAGGGTCTGACAAACAAAACTGCGCTGCAGCTCACCCTGTTCATTGGGCAGACTGGCCATGGTGATGACTTCATCAACAATGCCTGGCAGCTCCAGCCCAGTACGGGAGCCTTCAATCTGGGGCTGGAATATCCGGCGATTGAAGTCATCCACCCGCTCTTCCAGAATGCCGACAAAGATCACATGCTTGTGACGCACATGTTGCAAGTGCATCAGGGCTGCGATCATCTCCCGGCCATGAAGGCCATAAGCCCCACGGGTATCGGGTTTACCAGTACGTTCACTGCGGGCTTCAGGCCGCGTCTTGCACCACTGGAAGCAGAGACGTGCCAGGGCAGTGATAGAGTCGATAAAATAAATGCCGTATTTATCGAGTGCTGCCGGGTCGCCATACTGCTGACACGCCGCCTGATAATGGGCCTGAGAGTAAGGCTGATCATTCTCCAGCGCCGGATTTGGCCCACCAATAAAGGCCACCAGCATACGGAACTCCGGCCATGTTCTGGGGCGCAGGACATCACCTGTCCAGCCCTGAACCGCCAGGTCACCGGCCTCCAGATCCATGAATAGAGTGCTTTCAGGTGGCAGCGTCCAGAGCTGAGAGGTTTTACCCACACCGCTGATGCCCAGCAAAACCGCTTTCACACCCTTGTCTTCCTGCTGACGCTGATTGGCTGGGATAATGGGCAGGCTCATACATCACCTCCGTCGTCCTGTTCCGCCAGAGAACAGGCCATTTCCCGGGCCTTGGCCATGCGACGCAGGTAGCGGGCATTGCGCAGCCTGCGGATACAGCGGCTGGCATGGTTCAGCTCATCCAGGGCTTCCCGGGACAAACGATCAATCTCGCCATCGGGAATGGTGATGGTCTGCAACAGCGTCATGCCGCGCAGATCTTTGAGGGTTACTGGCATGGCATACCCCCCCTGTTCCCAGCAGGCTGGCCGGTGCCCTGGTAATGGTGGGACTGCTCATACGCCTCAATATCCTCCAGCCGGTACATCACCTTGCTGTTGATCTTGAGAAACAGTGGCCCTATGCCCTTTTGCCGCCAGCGTTCTAGGGTGCAGGGCTTGACGCCCCACCGCCTGGACAGCTGTGTCTGTGAAAGATGTTCTGTCGCCATCGGTCAGCCTCCATGATGTTTTGTCCTGTGGCAGGTTCATCATGGAGAAAGCGAGTTAGGGCAGAGTTAGACAAAGTTAGATGAGAGTTAGATATGGGCTCTTTTTGGAAAAAAGACGAAAAAAAACCGGCACGAGACCGGTTCTGCTCTTTTCATGTCGGGATCAGGGTTCGATCAGCCACCAGCGATTACTGCCGTTATCGATATAGGACTTCCACTCTGTTCGTCTGCCCCACAACTGCTGGGGTGTTTTTGACGTGATGCCTGCTTCCTGCAAAACTTCACGAGCCACACCTTTACGATTATTGAGCCAAGCCTCGTACAGCAGTGAGACAGCAGTCCGTTGTCCTGCGCCATCCACCAGCCAGTCTGGCAAACCATCAACTTGCAGAACACCTGCCGTTTCATCCCATCGTATGGGCAACTCTTCCAGCACCTGATCCATGGTAAGGCGCACCGGGTTACTGGCCAACACATCCTGCAGGGCAATGACGCGATGCTTACTGGACAACCGCAGGCAGGCTGAACGTTCGGGCGGCCTCAATGCCAGGATAAAACCTGCTGGGAAAACATGACTGCTCAGGCTGGCTTCCACTTTGCCAAAACTCTCCTCGGTTTGCAGACGGCGGGCCAGCCACACCGGCCAGCGTTGTTTTCGGCGCTGGTAAAATCCGGCAAACCACAGAGTTCCCGGTGACCAGCACTCCAATCGGTTAGCTGTGAGTTGCTCAGCCAGATAATGAGGCAACCAATCCTTTGTCAGCCGGTAACGGCGTAACATGGCTTCCGGAACAGGCACGGAGTTGCACTCAAGACACTCCCGTTCAAATCTGCCCGGAGACACTTCAACCACAGGATGTTTTTGCCCGGCAGGGTCTGTGTACCAGCTATCAAACTGGTCAGGCTGCAGGACTCCGCTGCCGATCAGTTCCTCCACCAGCGATGGGCATTCAAAGTGCATCTGTGAACCACTGCGATGGGATATCCCAGCCTCCCACCAGGAAGCCAGCTTCAGAAAAGCCTTGAGAGACATCGTGTTCACAGATTGTCCTCATCAATCAGGCCCGATTCCACCAGCACCCGCTGCATTAACCGGCGATCATCCGGTGTCAGCTCCCGCAGGGTACAACTATTGGGATGTTTGAGGGTGACGAATATCTCCGGACGCCGGGGTGATGAACCTATCTGGCGCTTCTGGGCACCGACGACAGCTTCAACCAGCCTCCAGCTCTCTTCATCTTCGATCACCATGCCTAACATGTCGTTTTCTTTTGAGACCTGATAAATATCGTTCACAAACCGCAGTCCCTCAGGTACCTCCAGGTTCATAGGCTGGTTATTACGCAGTGAAAGAAACGACAAGGCCACAACGTGCACCTGGGCAATGCCATCATTGAGTGAGTATTGGAAAGCGGGAGCCTGGCGGAAAGGGTCAAGCCCGAACTGGCGGGGCGTGATGCGCTCCGGTGCATGCTCCAGACCCAACACATGCCTGGTATAGAGTTGACTGACCAGATCACGAATGTCTCGGGTATTGGCCACGACCTCGATAACCCCGGTTCCCCATTCATGGGTGAGCGCATACTCTTTCGCCGGTGAAATGGTGATGGTGCGTACTCGAGCCTTTTCATCCAGTTCACTGACAGACTGGGGAAGCCCCTGGCGCATCAGGGCAATATGCTGCACCCGTTTGATATCGCCCCGATGGTTACGACGCTGGTAACAAAAACCATCGGCCCGAAAACGCTGGTTCTGACAGGACAGAGACAATTTCTGGCACAAGCTATCCAGCTCCAGGTTATCCACGGGATCAACGGCTGGTGTTAGCTTGTAAGAGTCCCACATCCGCCCATAGCGATAATGACTGGCAAACCGACTGGACTCCCCCTGAGCCAGTTTTCCATTATCTGCCGCCATCAGTGCGACAACATTATCGTAGGGGTTGTTCGTGTATTGGGTTTCCAGTTGCTGAACCAATACCTGCTGAGCACCGGGTTGCGCCATAGTCACAACTCTGGCTGCCTGCTGTTCAGCATGTTGATAAAGCTTCAGGTCATTTTCCCGCAGAGTGGAAATAACACTGGGGACATCAATGCTTTGCTCCAGAGAAAAGTCTTCACTGGATACAGAAGGCAAGGCAATTCCCACAGTTTCACAAAACTGCAGCAATCCCCTCGGGCTGGCATGGCGTACCACCTTGGCCAGATTTGGCATGGTTTATCATCCCTGTCATAAAGTCTGTACTTCCCTGTACTACTGTATGAATAACCAGATACTGCGCCCGACATGACAGCCTGTCAAGGCGTCCCCATTTGCCCGCATCCCCCAAACAGAGCCGGATACCTCCTCATCGCATCACTCCATTTACTGACGTACAACAAAAGAAGTCCTTCTCAATCTGGTCAGGTGGTTTCATGGACGAACAACTCTCCAACCCACGTCAGTTGCCGTCACCCTGTGGCGAGCTTGTCCGTCTGCTTGCGCTGGCCGTGATTCGCTACCACCGACGTCTGTCCGAGAAAAACAACCCAGACAGAGAAACTGACTGGACGTCCTCCGACGACAGAGCGTGTATGTTCGTCCCCTCTCAACAGGAGACAGACAATGCCCGATAACCCAAAAAGCAGTCGAAGTGAGCAGACACTGGCAGCCCAGGTGGCCAGGATCATGACCCTGAATAACAAGCAGCTCTGCCAGACCTGGAAAGAGCTGCTTGGTACCGACGCGCCGCCCCTGCATACCAAAATCCTGCGCCAAAGGCTGGCCTGGAAAGTTCAGGAACAGGCTCTGGGCGGCTTGAGTGACAAAGCCAAAAAGCGCCTGCAACAACTGAAAATGTCGGTTATCAAGGGAAAAAGCATCCGCAACAAGCGCACCTGCCAGCTGCCGCCCGGTACCCGACTGGTACGGGAGTTTCGGAGCGCAGAGCACGAAGTCATTGTCACAGCCGAAGGCTTCGAATATCAGGGTGAGGTCTACAGCAGCCTGACCAAAATCGCCAAAAAAATCACTGGCAGCCAGTGGAACGGTCCAGCCTTCTTTGGGCTCAGAAAAGAGCAACAGAAAGCCAGCCGCAAGAGGAACAGCGAGTGAGCACCCACCCAATTCAACGTTGCGCCATTTATACCCGCAAATCCTCAGAAGAAGGGTTGGAGCAGGAATTCAATTCCCTCGATGCCCAATGGGAAGCCGGAGTCGCTTATGTCGCCTCACAAAAGCATCAGGGCTGGCAGCTGGTGGACGAGCGTTTTGAGGATGGCGGATTCTCAGGTGGCAATATTGACCGCCCCGGGCTGAAGCGCCTGATGGCGGCCGTCGAACGGGGCGATATCGATATCATCATTGTTTACAAGGTAGATCGCCTGACCCGCTCTATTTCCGACTTTGCCAAACTGGTCGGTGTACTGGACGAACACAAGGTGTCGTTCATCTCCGTAACCCAGCCCCTCAACACTACTGACAGCATGGGACGATTGACACTGCATATGCTGCTGTCATTTGCCCAGTTTGAACGAGAGATTACCGGCGAACGCATTCGGGACAAGTTTGCCGAATCCAAGAAGAAAGGCATCTGGATGGGGGGAGCCGTGCCGCTGGGTTATGAGGTACGTGACCGCAAACTGATGGTGAACCGGGGCGAGAAGAAGGCCGTTAACATTATCTTTGAAACCTTTATCGAAACCCACTCCCTGACCGAGACCTGCTACCGCATCAATGATATGGGTTTTCGTACCAAGCTTTACCGGCGCAAAGATGGCAGCACCTGGGGCGGCAAGCCCTTCGTGAAAAGCACCCTGCGCAAGCTGCTCCAGAACAAAATTTATCTGGGTCTGATCCACCATAAGGGCGAGTGGTATCCGGGCCAGCATACCGGCATTCTGGATCAGGCTCTCTGGGACAAAGCGGAGAACGTCTTCAGCAGCCACCGGAATAACCGGCGCACAGCCTCCCGAGGCTGGAACAGTCCGGCCTTTCTGCGGGGGCTGTTGTTTGGGCCGGACGGTATCGCCCTAGTGCCCACCAGCGGCCGACGTCGGGGCAAACGTTATCGTTACTACACCGCCAGCACGGCCCTCAAGGCAGGCTACAGAAACAAGATCATTCCTCCTCTCCCTGCTGAACCCCTGGAGCAGTTGGTGATTCAGGAAGTCAGCGAGCTGATCAACCAGCCTGAACTGCTGCTGAAGGTCTATCAACAGGCCAGAGAAGACGAAGCATCACTGACTTACGCACAAACCGTTGAGGCCATACAGGCGCTAAAAACTGTCTGGCAGGAACTGTTCCCCAATGAACAGCAGCGTATCGCCCAGCTGCTGATTGACCGCATTGATATCCGGGAAACCGGGATAACTCTCCGCTTTCACAGCAAAGGGCTGCCCACCATCACGGACGAGATGACAGGAGACGCCGCATGACCATGGAAGTCACCGGACAGAAAAGCAGAACCTGCCACCCGGACAAGAAAATTCTGGAAGTGTTTATCCCCATCCGGCTGCTTCGCCGGGGCGGCCGTACCCATATCCAGACCCACGACGGTGAGCCTCTCAACCTGGAACCCATAGAAGACACCGCCTTGATGCGGGCGCTGGCCCAGGCTCACCTCTGGCTGCAGAAGCTGGAAGGCGGGGAGTTTAAAAACGTGAAGGTACTGGCCAGCCACTACCAGCAGAACGAAAGCTATGTGTCCCGTATCCTGCGCCTGACCATGCTCTCCCCGTTACTGCAGGAGAAGATCCTCAACGGCGAGAGCATCGGCGGCCGGACACTGGCGGATTTTATGGATGGCGTGCCAGCGCTATGGAAAGATCAGTTAAAACTGTTGCGATGGGAGTAAAGGTGAAACGGAACCTACCTCAAAACACCCAGAAGCTTCTATCATTTTTCAAACCTTCAGAAGCGAGTCTTGCCTGATGCTGGAGGCTCACCAATGAAAGATTCGATCCCCTCATCATCAATGGCTTCCAAAGCCGCATTTAACGCTGCCTTATCGGTCGCAAAACGATCATCACAAACTGTAGAATTACCGTATTCATCCTCCAGCTCCAGAACCCACTCTTTATCGCTGGCACCTTTGTATATGAGAACTTCAACGGTACGATGATTTTGTTCCACTTTCTGACACAATGAAGACATGATCAGTTCATCATTTTCAATCATTTACTGTTCTCCCATCTCTTGAAAAGGGGCATAAAATAGCATTTTTCCAGACATCAAACGACACCGCTTTCTATTGCAGCTTTTCGTTAAAAACAGAGAAATCGACCTTTTACCCCTTAATCTGCCCACCACCTTTATTTCACGAACCCGAAAAGACTCAAGCATAAAGACGACCTTTGTAGCTTTATGATTTTATTCAGGTTTTCAGGAAGCGTAGCGAGTGACTCTCTATGAACGGACAAAACAGAGAACACCGCCAAAAACGGCATTTTGAGGGGGGAATACAGGTGCCTACGGAACCGAAAACGTACGCTTCCGGCAAGGTAAAGAACCCCGCAGACACAGGGCTTTTCAAGGGCTATAAACGCAAAAAATCCCGCAACAGAGGTCTGTGCGGGATTTTTGATATGTGGCGGTGAGGGAGGGATTCGAACCCTCGATACGTTTCCGTATACACACTTTCCAGGCGTGCTCCTTCGGCCACTCGGACACCTCACCGAATCTCTCGTATTACCGAGAAGTTTTTCACTCCGTCAATGTATCCCTGCGAAGCGGGGCGTAATGTATAACAGCCGCCCAGCTCTGGCAACAGCCAATCGTCAGGATTTCGGGACTCCCCGCTCTTGTCGGTATTTTCGTTACCTGCTTAAATGCAGGAATTGTTTATCAGCCTGCTTTGTCCAATAGCTATGGGAACCATCTCCAGCTCTTTTATCTTTTACCGCCCCCCTATTCGCCTTATTCAAAGTAGCGGGATCAGCAAAATGGATCATTTCACCCGTATTATTCAACATACGATTTACCAGGCTCCGATCTACTGCTGGATGGCTGAAGGCTACCTGCGGAGCGAGAACCACAAAATTCAATCCTGCTATTTTATTTATATGGAATACCGGGACAAATACAGTGCCAGCAGGTACCACTGCCAGCGTTTTCTATCTTTGAATGAAGCCCTGACCTGGCTGGACACCAAAGCTCACGATCAACCTCTGGAAAATATATGCCCAAACGCGACACAGGCAAACCCTGTCAACCAGCCTGGGAATACTTCATCATCAGACGATGAATACAAAATAATACCAGCCTGACGTTTATCAGGCTGGTATTTTCAGGATTCCCTGCACAATGGGACCAAGCCCCGCAAAGAAATACTCAACAGCAATCACCATCACAATCAATCCCATTACCCGCATCATCACCTTATTCCCGCTCTCGCCCAGGCGGTTCATAATCGGGCTGGCAAATAACAGCGCGACCCAGGTCACCAGGCACACCACTGCCACACTAGCCAAAAGAATAAGCTGATGTGCCAGATCCCGCTCTTGCATAAGAATAATTACAGTGGCAATAGCGCCCGGCCCACAGATCAGTGGAATCGCCAGGGGCGTTAACGCCACATCACTGGAATAGGCGTCCATGGTTTCCAGTTCTTCCTCTTTATCAAAGCGGGTACGGCTTAACCGTGCCTGGACCATTTCATAACCCATCATAAAAAACAGCACGCCACCTACAATCCTCAAGCCGTGCACTGAAATACCAAACACCTTAAAAATCACCGAGCCGGTAAGTCCGAAAAACACCAGAATGGCAAACGCGGTAATAGTCGCCCGTCTTGCCACATCCCGACGCTGGCTGGACTCCAGCCCCGCAGTCAGGGAAAGAAAAATCGGGGCAATGCTGACAGGGTTAATCATGGTAAACAGCGAAGTCAGGCACAGCAGCCCGAACTCCACCAAGGATGACGCCATAAACACAATCTCCAAAACAACAAAATATGGAAAAACAGGGTCCAGAACCGGCATAACAGGAAAGTGTGGCCGATAAAAACAGACTACTGGGCTATTGTATAAGACTAGGAACTAATACAATAACGAGCGGTTATATACCGGCAGTGAATACCAATTTCAATACTTTTCCATCTTTATTGGAAAGGTTTTTTCATCTCCTTCATCTGGCAGATAATGAGCGATACACACAGCACTTCCAGCTCAAACACTTTTGCTGCGCTTTCGGCAGTCGGCGCATTTTCCATCTGGGGCCTCAGCCCACTCTATTTCAAACAGGTGGCCCATGTACCCGCCACAGAAGTGCTGGCCAACCGTATACTCTGGTCATTCCTGCTGCTGGCTACTATTGCCTTTCTGACCAAACAGCTGCAGCACACCCGGAACATTTTTCAAAACCCGAAACACCGTACACGGCTGTTTATTTCCGCACTGCTGGTCAGCGTAAACTGGCTGACATTTATCTGGGCCATCTCCAATAACCGTATTGTCGATACCAGCCTGGGCTACTACCTGAACCCGGTTTTTAATGTTCTACTTGCCATGGCTTTCCTGAAGGAGAAACTCTCACGGCTGCAGACCCTGGCTCTGATTCTGGCTGCCGCCGGTGTTGCCTGGCAGATAGCTGTTCTTGGCCGCCTGCCCCTGGTATCACTTCTGCTTGCTGCTTCATTTGGATTTTACGGGCTGATACGCAAGAAGATCGCGGTTCCGGCCCTTTCCGGGTTACTACTGGAAACCATGATGATGGTTCCCCTGGCCCTGGGATGGATATTCTGGCTTGGTCATCAGGGAAGTTCGTCACTGAGCCTGCAGGACTCGGCCACCAGCGGCTGGCTGGTTATGGCCGGTATAGTTACCTCCCTGCCATTGTTACTGTATACGACAGCTGCCACAAAGCTGCGTTTTACCACCCTGGGCTTTATGCAGTACCTGGCCCCTACACTGTCTCTTATACTGGGGGTTCTGGTTTACGGAGAAACTTTCGGCTCCAATATGCAGATCAGTTTCGGCTTTATCTGGCTGGCCCTGCTGCTCTTCTCCGCAGATGCAGCTTTAGAACGACGAAAAAAAGCCTGACCCGCTCTACTTTATGCACTTATGATTCTGGGCCTTTCTGCAGAGAAAGGCCCAGGATGCCCTGCTTGAATTCACGGCTGACCGGATTCTCACCAATCCATACTGTCAGCAGGGCATTAAAAAAGTCCTTACCGGGAATAATGCCCCTCTCCTCGCCTTTCACCACAATACGAGTGCCAACACCGGGAATATATTCTGCCATGCCTACCTCTCCCCGGGTCAGGCGGCCTTTAAACATTGTTGTTAACTGCTCCAGCTTATCCTGGTAACTCATATATTCTTTTGGTGTCAGATTTAACTCCAGCGCTTCATTCATAACATTGGCAATGCGTCGTCCACTGGCCTTGCGGGCCATAAAATGGAAGACCATTCTCTTGTAACCGTCATCGGTATAAATTTTTTCAGGATCACTGCTGGGGTTCTCCAGGTACAACTGGCCAATGTAAGCATTCACAATCAGGTACATCACCCGCACAGAAGCACCGTTCAACTTAAGTTCGGGTCGCTCTTTGGTGGCTGGGATAACTTCGGGAATTTCAACACCCTTAAGTACGAGAGCAGAACTGTTAAACGCCAGAAAAGCGCACAATATCGTCAAAATACGAAAAAAACTCATGGGAAAATCCTTTTATTGTTATTATGTTGTCGCAAGATCATTTAACCGCCCTGTTGCATGTAAATCAACCACGCCCATCTGAGCTGCCTTCACCCGGTTCAATTTTAGCCATAATCCCTCCATACCCTTTTAAAATCAGCAAACCGCCTCCATACATACGTCCAGTTGGACAATATCACTTTCCAAAACCGCAGACTGTTACCTTTCCGCCACCCATCAATGGCTAATCTGTAACAGGTGCCCAGACCGTTTGCGAACAGATTGATATGAACGAAGAACACGACGAAGCCCATGATGAGAGCGGAGAAATTATCTCCAATACCGAAAACAAGAATGAGAGCAGCACAGCTCTGGTTCTCCCCCACCTGGCCTTGCCGGACAAGCTTTACCTGATTCCGGCCACTAATCGCCCCTTCTTTCCGGCCCAGGTTCAGCCCCTGGTATTTGGAGCCACCCCCTGGGAAGAGACCCTTAAGCGCGTCAGCCAGACAGAACACAAGGTTCTCGGGCTTTCTTTTATAAAAGAAGGCACGAACGAGATTGCCGAACCGGAAGAATTCCCGGAAATAGGCTGTGCCGTGAAAATCCACAATGTTATCGAAGTGGGTGACCAGATTCAGTTTATTGCCCAGGGGGTTCAACGGTTCCGTATTGTAAACTGGCTGCGCCGTCGTCCTCCTTATCTGGTACAGGTCGAATACCCCAGAGACCAGGAAGAGGACGAAGATACCCTCAAGGCTTACGCCATGGCTCTTATAAATGCAATCAAGGAGCTGCTGCCCCTCAACCCCCTGTACAGTGAAGAGCTGAAAAACTACCTCAACCGCTTCAGCCCCCGGGAACCCTCCCCCCTGGCGGACTTTGCTGCGGCAATTACCACCGCTCCCGGGCCAGAGCTGCAGGAAGTGCTGGAAACCATCTCCACCCAGCGACGTATGGAGAAGGTTCTGGTGCTGGTACGCAAGGAACAGGAAGTCGCCCGCCTGCAAAGTGAAATCAGTGAGGAAGTTAACCTCAAGATCAACAAACACCAGCGGGAGTTTTTTCTTAGGGAACAGCTCAAGGTTATCCAGAAAGAGCTGGGCATCGCCAAAGATGACAAGACCGCAGAGCTGGAAGAGTTCCAAAAGCGCCTGAAAAGCCTGGACATTCCCCCTGCTGCCCGCAAGAAGATTGACGAAGAGCTGAACAAATTCTCCATGCTGGAGATTGGCTCACCGGAGTTCAGCGTAACCCGCAATTATCTGGACTGGGCCACTAGCATTCCCTGGGGAACGGTTTCAGAAGATAACCTCGACCTGAAACACGCCCGCCTTGTACTGGATAAAGACCATGACGGGCTGGATGATGTAAAAGACCGCATTATCGAGTTTCTTGCGGTAGGTGCCTACAAGCAGGAAGTCTCCGGCTCCATCCTTTTGCTGGTCGGCCCTCCGGGCGTGGGTAAAACCTCTATCGGGCAATCAGTGGCCAACGCCCTCGACAGAAAATTCTATCGATTCAGCCTGGGCGGTATGCGGGATGAAGCTGAAATTAAAGGCCACCGCCGCACCTATGTAGGTGCCCTGCCCGGCAAGCTGGTGCAGGCCCTGAAAGAGGTAGAAACCACTAATCCGGTAATAATGCTGGATGAGATCGACAAGATCGGTGCCTCTTTCCGGGGCGATCCGGCCTCCGCTCTGCTGGAAGTGCTGGATCCGGCCCAGAACAGCGAGTTTCTCGATCACTATCTGGATATGCGCCTTGACCTGTCCAAGGTATTGTTTATCTGCACAGCCAACCAGTTAGATACCATTCCCGGACCTCTACTGGATCGTATGGATACCCTGCGTCTTTCCGGTTATATCACCCAGGAAAAAATCGCCATTGCCAAAAACCATCTCTGGCCCAAACAGCTGGCCAAGGCTGGTTTGAAAAAGTCTCAGGTGAAAGTCAATGATGTCACCCTGCGAGCACTGATTGAAGGCTACGCACGGGAGTCCGGCGTTCGGCACCTGGAAAAACTCCTGGCCAGATTAGTACGCAAAGCTGTGCTGAAGATCCTTGATGACCGTGACCTGAAAATAAAAATCGGTGTTAAAGCCCTGCAGGATTATCTTGGCCAGCCCTACTTCTGCAAAGAAAAAGTGCTGCATGGTGTTGGGGTAATTACCGGCCTGGCCTGGACAGCCATGGGAGGGGCGACACTTCCTGTGGAAGCCAGTAAGGTGCATACTCTGCGCCCCGGATTCAAGTTGACAGGACGCTTGGGGGAAATCATGAAGGAGTCAGCAGAAATCTCCTACAGCTATATCATGAGTAACCTGAAGCGCTTTGGCGCGCCAGAAGGTTTCTTTGATAAATCCTTCATCCACCTCCATGTACCGGAAGGTGCCACCCCAAAAGATGGCCCCAGTGCTGGCGTAACTATGGCCAGTGCCCTGCTCAGCCTTGCCAAAGGCCGCAAGCCCAAGTCTCTGGCCATGACCGGGGAACTCACCCTGACCGGCCATGTTCTGGCTGTTGGGGGAATCAGGGAAAAGGTTATCTCTGCACGACGCAGCAATATTAAAGCTGTAATCCTGCCGGAAGCCAACCGCAGTGACTATGACGAGTTGCCAGATTATATTCGTGAAGGGATGACAGCTTACTTTGCCAAAACTTTTAGCGATGTAGAGAAACACCTCTTTTAATATTCGCTAAAGCCACAGCACGACTGAATGCCAGCCTTTATGCTGGCATTTTTCTACCAGTTTAAAGAATGGATTTCTGATCAAGGGGGCAGGAATGTCGGGTATAAAAAAAGCTGCTTATCTGTTGCGGATGAAGCAGCTTTTTACTCTATGCTCGCTCAAGCAGCGTAGGCAACCCACGCTTGGACACTTTATGTTTGTGAGCACTTTATTTATACCCGTCAGGACTCTGACTGTCCACCCTGTTTTTAGAACAATAAATAGTAACGAGTGTCACAGGAATTATATAGAAATAGTGGTACCACCCGCAAACATCTGCCTCGGAAACACCTAAACTAAATCAAGATATATACAGGAATTTCAAGGCAGGAAGCCAAATATGCCCGTCAATGGTTCAGGGCGTCCCATCTCAGCCCAGTCACCTTCAATACCATCACATCCTGCTGCTAGAAACACCGGCCAGCAGCATACCGATGGACCACAATCCACCCAGGGTAAAAAACACTTTCCTTCCGAGACAAACACGCACAGTGATTTTACTGCTGAAGCTCCCAATCTTTCTATACATCAGAAAAAAACTCAGAGCCTGACACCACCTACACCTGAAGCTCTTCCAAAGACCGAAAAAACACACACTCTCTCCATTGAGCAGCGCAAAGCAGCAGAAGACCAGCCAAAAAGCGGCTGGCTGAATTACCTGAATCCTGGCAACTGGTTTTCCAAACCCACCAGCGAGAGGAAAGTCACACTTCGCCCTCAGTTCTCAACGCTTTCAGCCTTTGCCAACAAAATTCTGCTTTTCCTGATTAATCATTTTGGCATTACTACCTTTACCCCCAGCCTGAATACAGAATCTCTGTCGGGTATACTGAAAACCCTGTCCCGAGCCTATAACCAAACACCCAGCGAAAGAAAAACATTCCCTCAGTTTATTTATCTTGACCAGCTGCTTATCCCCGGGGCTAACCTCTCCCTCCGGAATCTGGCTATCTCCCTGAGCAAGGTCGAAACGAAAGAAACAGAAACAGGCACACGCCTGTCACTTCAAATCAGTGTTTCAGGCCAGGCTCAGTATCTGGCCAACAGAAATATTTACGATGGCACTATCCATCTACCCTCGGTAAATCTGGAGCTGGATTTCAAACGGGGAGATGTTATCAATGCCCTGCTTAAAAACGGTACGGTTCCCAGCACTGCCTGGAGCTGGCCCAGCCTGATATTCAACGCCCAGGACTACCTCAGCCCGACATCTATATCCTGCCAAATGGAGGAGGGCGAGCTTGCCCTGCAAGCTCCCGGCAGGGCAGACAATATTGCGATACTACGTATTAATAACTGCGCTATCCAACATAACAAGGTAAAGTTCGCAACAGAGTCAGACACAAAAGATGGCAACAGGCTGCAACTCTCCAACCTAGATGCCAGCCTTGAAAGTGACCGCCTTGAGCAGGTTATACCGGAAGATCTGAAGAACACCCTCAGCAAGCTGCTGCCCTGCGCAGTGTTTGCCCAATCCGAGCTACACCTGAAAACCGACCAGCTCACCATGGACACCACAGAAGGTCAGCTCCGCATGGAGTGTCCCCATCTTCAACTGGCCACAGAAAAAACACCCGGTGATTACCCCAACACCCTTTCCGGGCTGCATATGGCCAGGGAAAAAGAGCAGGAGACAGGGGTAACAACAACCGAACTGACGTTCAGGGAAATGGACACCGACATAGATGTATCCCATGCCACTTTGACACTACCCTGGGATATCCAGGGCCATACCCGGCTTGAGGATGGTTTCTTTAAAGTTACGGAAACACCGGACACCAAAGAGCATCCGGCTGTCGTGCGTTTTAACGGGCATATCCGGAATATTGAGACCGAACTGGATGGTGGTATGTCCTTCAGCGGCACGGTAAAAGATGTCGGTGTTGACTTTGACTCAGACACTCAGGTGGCAACAGTTACAGCAAACAAAGTAAACGCTCAGAGCTTTGATATAGGCGGTGGTATCAACAGCATTACTGATGACACACGCATCACCTCTGGCCATGGACACGTGCAGGGCATGACTCTGACGGTCAGCCCGGAGGAAAACACAGACATGCCAACCACCAGAATCCATCTTCAACACCTTAATATCCACGATGCTGATGGTCTCGTGCGCTCCCGCGAAACCAGAGGGAAAGGGCTGGCATTTGAGATATCCGCGCCGGACCCATTGAGTACCCACATCAAAGCCAGCATTGATAAAGCCGAAGCTCGGACCATCCCCGCTACAGACGACCAGGCTCCACTTCCTGTAGCAGTGGATATCGACCAGATACAGGCCCAGGATATCACCTTTGACGCCCGCATCCTCGCAGCCCCTGCTATCCAGAAGGAACTGGAGGAGCACCTTTATTCATCTCCCGCTCCGGTAGAAACCTGGCAGCAACCAGTCACCAAAGTCGTAGGTATGGAAGGTACCGTATCATTCAAAGGTGCCGGGGGAAGCAGTACAGTGAAAATCAGTGGAGAAGACTCGGAAACATCACCTCCAGCGCAGTTTATTCCCTCGGACTTCCGCAGCTCAAACACCCAGCTGGAGTTCCAACAGGATGCCAACCTTGGGCTGCACCATGCCAGACTTACTTCAGACAGCACCTCTGTCGCAACAGCTTATGGCCCGGTACCTGCGGAAATCACGGCAACAGAACTGGTCACAGAGTTCAACAATGAAAGTGAGGTGGGCCAGGAACATCAACACATTGATATCAGCTGTACAGAAGTCCGTGGTCGTATAGCGCCAGAGAACACGATTATACCGGCCGGTATTACCGGAAGTGCTGATATATCACTGAAAGGTTTATCTGCCCATATAGACAGCACTCAAACCACCAGTGCGGAGGCGGAACAGCCATCCTCACCAGAAACAACACTCAAAGCAGACGTTGACCTGCAGGAAAGCCATATTGAAGCCCGAATAAAAGCAGAGCCTGAAGCCTTGGCTCCGCCATCTATCCAACAACAACTGTACCTTGTGAAAAGTTATCTGCCTGATGATGCCAACCCTCTGATGGAACATATACGTGCTGCGGCAGAGCAACAACATGCCACCTCTACAGATCATAAATCCGTGGAGTTGGTTCTGGATCTGTCCACCGATGCAGTAACCGCAACCCTGAAACAAAACAGTCAGGGCGAGGAAAACCTCTCTCTGACCACCGATAAAACCAACCTGAAGTGCAGGGGAGCAGTGCAGGCAGGCGTCTCCTTTGCAGATATTGTTGCCAAAAGCACTCGCAGCCAAAGCCGGAGTCGCTATAAGACACAAGTCGGAGAAGTGGCATTGCACCAGGCGAAAACCACTCAGACCTTTCCCCTGCCTGTGCTTGTGGAACAAAAAGGTCCAACTCTTATCAACGATCTTACTGTTGATATACAACAGAGTGCGTCTGAATCCACAATTCATGCCTCGGTTGGCAAAGCGAAAGCGGATGTGATGGCAGGACTGCAGGGACAGACACCCACTGACGATGGAGAAAACCAGTACAGATCACTGCAACCGGCACATATTATCGCGTCCCTGACCAGAGGCTCTGTTGATATTCAGACAAACAAAGAAACCACAGAGGTTATCGCCCAGGGCGGAGAACTGGCACTGGAAGCCGATGAGCTGCAGGACCAACTGGGTATAGACGTCCATGTTAAAGCCAAAGCCACAGACGCTTTAGTTGCCATAGAAAGCACTCAAAGCAGCCGACGTGTTGATGTGGAGGCCCGTTCAGCCAGCTTTGATATTGAAGGGGATATCAACGGCAAAATCCGGGCCCATGATATTGGTACCACGGTTATTCACGACCAGCAGGGCACCAGACTCAACACCCGGGTCAACAGTGAAAAAACACTGATCAAATTCCGTGACCCGCTGGGAGAGTTGCTGGCCATCTGCCAGAAGAACACGATATCCGGCAGTGCCCTGGGGAAAATCTGTGACCTGAAAATCTCGCCGGAGCTGGATGGCAACCTGTCAGGGAAAATCACTCTCTCAGCCAGTGGTGCCCTGTCACCTTTGCTGAAACTTTTGATGTCCGTCACCAGCAGCCGTCCGGGCCGGTTCTTTATTTATCTCACCAATCTGCTGACCAGCAGGCTGGACTTTGGCGTGATGATTGACCAGCTGCCGGTACACAATTCCCGTATCAATATGCAGGACTTCCTTAGCTGCCTGAAAATTACCATTACCAGCGAACACGGTGTCTTCAGCCGGTTTATTGCCTTCTGCACCCAGGGAACCATTACCTGGATCATGCCTCTGCTGGCTGCGCCCGTGATGAAGCGGCTTGATTTACTGGACAGGAAGACCCGGGAGATTCCCCTGGGCAAAATACTTCAACAGGCCACGAAGAGTATTCAGCTAACATCCAGCAAAAGTCTTCCCGTTAAAAAAATTCCCCAGACAGGCAATATCCTGAACGATGCCCGTACTGCTCTCCAGCTAACCAGAACCCTCCCGGAACAATGGACACAG
Source organism: Parendozoicomonas sp. 209JJ7-1 (assembly GCF_058147085.1). NCBI lineage: Bacteria > Pseudomonadati > Pseudomonadota > Gammaproteobacteria > Oceanospirillales > Endozoicomonadaceae > Parendozoicomonas > Parendozoicomonas sp. 209JJ7-1. The sequence goes on from NZ_JBYVJU010000005.1 coordinate 72,552, forward strand.
GAACTTTACGACACTGCCCTGACACAACGTATTAACAGCCTGCGCTGGCACCAGGAAGACCTGGAAACAGCAGCAAGCGATGCAGAGAAACAGGAGCTGCTCTCTTCTTTTTTGACTGACCACCCTTATCCCCAGACACTGGCAGAATTCCACAGGCTTGAAGAGCATCTCACAGCCCTGCAGGATGAACTGCGCCGTTCAGACCCGGCAACACCATTAGCGGTTCTGTACCGCCTGAGTACCACCACAATCAACAATCAGGAACATCAGAAGCTGGCTGAAGAGTTACAGGAAGCCAGAGAGCAGATTGGTCTTCACGAACACGCACGTTCCCAGAATCAAAGAAAAAAACATAAGTACCCGCCCAAACCTCAACACCAAAGAGTGGAAACCGATAGAAAAGACAAGAAGCTTGACCCGACCAAAATCGCCAAAGATCTTGACATGCTCCTTGAGCATGTCAGAAAGTGGCAGAATGCCCTGTCATCAACCCCCGGTATAAACAAAGGCAGCCGTTTACTGCTGGAAGCCGGGAAAGCGGCTGACGGATTGACCTCAACAGACGCCTGGAAAACGGCTAGAAAACTCACCGACAAAGCCAGGAATCAAACCGGGTATCAAATATCGCGGAAAGAGCAGCAACGGCTTCAATACGCCTGCCAGAAAATCCAGAAAAATCTTCAGAAGATATACAGCCCGATACAGGGACATACACCCGGCCTGGAACATATTTTTATGTGAGTGCTGTTTTCTGATCAGCATTTATCATTGTTAATCAGGCATCAGCCAGATGCTTCGCCATAATCGCTTTAACTGTATTCACAATTGCCTGAGTCTGACTGTCGACTTCCAGGTTAACCCGATCCCCTGCCTTTATCCGGTCAAAGGTTGTCATCCTTAAAGTCTCGGGCACAAGGTGAACAGAAAAACGGTTATTCGCTACTTCCGCGCCAATGGTCAGACTTGCGCCATTCAGGGCCACATAGCCTTTGGGCAGCAGATAATCTTCCCAGCGGGGGTCAAACTCAAAAGTAATGGTGGTGTTATCCGGGGTTTTCTCTACGGAGTCCACCGTCACCATATCATGGACATGGCCAGACAGATTGTGACCGCCGATTTCATCGCCAAAGCGGGCTGCCCGCTCAACATTCACCATGACATCTTCACGGAGTTCAGCAAGATTGGTTACCCGCAGGGTTTCCTGCATCACATCAAACCGGGCGGCTTCATCACTGCACTCGGTCACCGTCAGGCAGACACCATTCACGGCCACGCTCGCACCCGGCTTCAAGCCATGGCACAGGTCATTGCCCAGCTGAATGGTAAGGATGGCAAAACCCTCACGGCTTTCTACAGATTCAACCTGCCTGCTTCCATGAATAATACCGGTAAACATACAACCCCTTAATAGCGAATAGTGGACACAAGAAAGATGCTATGAACATATCCGGACAACGCGCCGGGTAAGGTTTTAGACGGCCAGTCCCTGAAGTTTCTCCAGTGCCACAAGACTGTCAGGGGTATAAGGGCGGAAAGTACGATTTTCCAACACATGCTGGGGACGGTCTTTAATAACCCGGGCGACTTCCTCCGGCTGGGGTACAATAGCACCATCCCACTGGCAGCTGTAGAGCTTGCCCCAGAGTTTGCAGGTTTCATCCTGATAATAAAAATGCAATCGGCTCTCCAGAGGAACACCGTATATGCCCATTTCTTCACCAAGCTCCCGCACCGCCGCCGTATCATAATCCTCCCCGGCCGCGACTACGCCACCAGTCGCGAGGTCGTAGCATCCCGGCCAGATATCCTTGGTCATTGTGCGTTCCTGGATATAGAGTTCCCCTTCATTGTTAAAGACAAACACATACACGGCCCGATGACAGAGCCTCTCTCTCCGCATACGGCTGCGGGGCACGGTACCCGTCACCTCATTGTCTTCGTCAACAATAATGACCTGTTCTTCTGCCATACCTCAAAACTCCACATACAGGAATTATTATTGTAAAAGTATGATGACAATAGCAGGGTTTTCACTCTTTCCGGCCCGCTTTCAGCAAAACAGGCAGGCCGGAACAGTGAACTGCCTGTACGCCCTATACTGTTGTAATGTGCAGAATTATTCGTCACATGACTCAAAGACACCGACTTACGGAAGAGCCTGGCAGCAAGAACAAAAGGTCAGGTCTCCCTTCAAACGCAAAAGGACTGCCTGATGACCCACAGCCTTACCGTTAATGCCCTGGTCAACCCGGCCGGCAGCATGAATGTACTCTCCGCCCATGAAGTCAGCAAACTCCAGGACACCAGCCACACGGGGCTGTACACGCTATTCCGGCAGTGCGCCCTGGCTGTTCTGAGCTGCGACACGGAACTGGATGACGCCCGGGAACTGATGGAACTCTACCACGACTTTGATATTCATATTCTCCAGGAGCACCGTGGTCTGCAGCTGGAACTGATCAACGCCCCCTCCGTCGCTTTTGTGAACGGTGAGCTGATTCGGGGAGTACGGGAAAATCTGTTCTCTGTAGTCCGGGATATTCTTCACCTGTACAGCGAGATAGAAGCCCATGGCCTGCTTGATCTGGATGACTCCCAGGACATCACCAATCTGATTTTTGAAATGCTGCGCCATGCCAATGCCTACCAGCCCGGACAAACGCCAGACATTGTCGTGTGCTGGGGCGGTCACTCCATTGGCCGTGAAGAGTATAAATACACGAAAGATGTCGGTTATCAGCTGGGCCTCAGGGGTATGAACATCTGTACGGGCTGCGGTCCGGGGGCAATGAAAGGTCCCATGAAAGGTGCCCATATCGGCCATGCCAAGCAGCGTATTCACAAGGGACGCTTTATCGGCCTGACCGAACCCGGGATTATTGCCGCAGAAAGCCCAAACCCGATTGTCAATGAACTGATTATCATGCCGGATATCGAAAAACGGCTGGAAGGTTTTGTCCGCCTTGGCCACGGTATTATCGCCTTCCCCGGAGGCCCAGGCACCTGCGAAGAGATTCTCTACCTGATCGGTATTCTTCTACACCCCCGCAACCTGGATATGCCCTATCCATTTATCCTCACCGGACCGGCTTCCTCCCAGGAGTATTTTGAGCAGATTGATCACTTTATCGGCGATACCCTTGGCCCGGAGGCTCAGGAACTCTACACAATCGTTATCGACGATCCGGTAACCGTCTCCGACCTGATGCAGGAAGGGCTTCGGGAGGTTACGGAGTACCGTAAAAAAATTAATGATGCTTTCTACTTCAACTGGAAACTGCATATCCAGCACACCTTTCAGGCACCCTACACGCCTACCCATGAAAATATGGCCGGACTGACACTGGACAGCTCACTACCTTCCGAAGAGCTGGCCGCCAACCTGCGCCGGGCCATGTCCGGTATTGTCACTGGTAACATCAAGGAAGAAGGCGTAGCCAATATCCAGAAGTACGGCAAATTCAAACTCCACGGAGATCCGGAACTGATGCATCGCATTGATAAACTACTGACCTCATTCGTCCAGCAGAAGCGGATGAAACTACCTGGCAGCCATTACGAACCCTGCTACGAAATTATCCACTAGCTAATATTCACAGCTAAGCTCTCCTCCCAAAGAATCGGTATTTAACCCGACCTGAGGGAGGAAGAATGAAAACCCACCTGGATATTCACACTGATGTGCAACAGGCCCTGGGCAAAAGCGAGCCTGTTGTCGCCCTGGAATCCACATTAATCTGCCACGGCCTGCCCTGGCCCGACAATCTGGAAGTGGCGGTCCAGATTGAAGACACCATTCGAGACAGAGGAGCTACACCTGCCACCATCGCCATTCTTGACGGACGTTTGAAAGTCGGGCTGAACAGGGAAGAGCTGGCATTTATTGCCCAACACGGGAACCAGCTGATCAAAACCAGCCGCCGGGATATTCCGATAATTATTGCCCGCAAACAGCATGGTGCCACCACTGTAGCCGGCACCATGATCATCGCAGCCATGACGGGCATCAAGGTTTTTGCTACCGGAGGTCTTGGTGGCGTACACCGGGGCGCAGAACATAGCTTTGATATCTCTGCCGATCTTCAAGAACTGGCCCACACCAATGTCGCCGTTGTCTGCGCCGGGTGTAAATCCATTCTCGATATTGGCCTGACCCTGGAGTATCTGGAAACCCAAGGGGTTCCTGTTATTGGCTACCGGACCGACGCCATGCCCGGTTTTTACTGCCAGAGTACCCCATTTCCGATAGATAGCCGCTCCAATGACCCGCAGGATATTGCCGCGATTATGGATGCCAAGTGGCATACTGGTCTACGGGGCGGAATGGTAATTGCCAATCCCATTCCTGAAAAGTACGCCCTGCCCTCAGAGCAACTGGAGGAGGCCATTCAGGCCGCCCTAAAGTCGATGAATCAACATAATATTCGAGGGAAGGACATTACGCCTTTTCTCCTTAAACGCCTGCATAAGCTGACCGGAGGAAACAGCATTCAGGCTAATAAAGCCATAGCCATAAACAATGCCCAATTGGCGGCGGATATTGCGCTGGCTTTCAGCCACATAACAAATAAGTAACCGAATAAACACAAAGCCCCGGAATGCTTATTCCAGGGCTTTGATGTTATATCAGGCGATGTTCAGGTAATGCTGATTACTCATTACCGCGATTATCATCATTGCGATAGTTTTTGCCGTTGCCACGGTAACCACGATCACCACCACGACGGTTGCTATTGCTATCATGGCTTCGGCGACGGGGGCGGTCGGAACGATCACCACGGTAACCGCCACGATCACCACGGCGCTCACCACCTTCACGCTCTTTCCACTCACGCAGTTCCAGAATCTGGTTACGTATACGGGCTTCGCTGATGGTACTCAGAACAGCGGGGGACAGCTCTTCCGGCAGATAAACAGTGGAGAACTTGTCGAACAGCCGGATATGGCCAATATCGCGACCGGATATACCGCCTTCATTAGCAATAGCACCCACAATCTCACCGGGGCTGACACCATGGTCACGGCCAACGCTGATACGGTAGCGCTTCTTGCCCTGATTGCGGGGATCCTCACGGTCATCACGACGGGGACGACGCTCACGCTCTTCCCACTGACGGGGCTCGGGCTCGTTCGGGTCGGGGAACGGACGCTCACGCTGGGCCAGGTAGCACAGGGCTGCAGCGGCGGATTCCATATCGATGACCTGTTCCTGCACCATCTCTTCAACAACTTCCCGGTAAGGCTCAAGCTCTTCCTTACCGATAATCAGGGCAATCTGCTCCTTGAAGTTCTTGATGCGGATATCCCGCACGTCACGCTGGGACGGCAGGCGCATGGGTTCGATCTTCTGGCGCGTGGCATGTTCAATGGCGCGGAGCATACGACGTTCGCGGGGAGCGGCAAACAAAATAGCCGTACCCTGTCGTCCGGCACGGCCGGTCCGGCCGATACGGTGGACATAAGCTTCCGTATCGTTGGGGATGTCGTAGTTCACTACATGGCTTATACGCTCAACATCCAGGCCACGGGCCGCAACGTCGGTAGCAATCAGAATATCCAGAGAGCCTTTCTTCAGGCGATCCACCATCTTCTCACGGAGCACCTGGCTCATATCGCCATTCAAGGCTGCAGCGGAGAAACCACGTGCTTCCAGCTTTTCGGCCAGTTCAACTGTGGCGGAACGGGTACGCACAAAGATAATCATGGCGTCGAAGTCTTCGACTTCCAGAATACGGGTCAGTGCATCCAGTTTGTGCAAGCCACTGACCATCCACACCTTCTGGGTAATGGTGTCTACTGTTGCAGTTTTCGCACGAATCTCGACAGAAACAGGATCTTTCAGGTACTTGTCAGCAATACGGCGGATAGCCGGGGGCATAGTCGCCGAGAACAGGGCCGTCTGACGCTCAGAGGGGGTATGCTCAAGAATCCACTCGATATCATCCACAAACCCCATACGCAGCATCTCGTCGGCTTCATCCAGCACAACGGTCTGCAGGCCTTCCAACTTCATGCTGCCACGGCGCAAGTGGTCCATAACGCGACCTGGGGTACCTACAACAACCTGGGCACCACGGTGTAGTCCACGGAGCTGGCCGCGCATATCCTGTCCGCCATAAATAGGCAGTACATGGAAGTTGGAAATATGCTTGGCATATGTCTGGCAGGCTTCAGCCACTTGGATGGCCAGCTCACGGGTCGGACACAGAACCAGTACCTGAGTATTACTGACTGTGACATCGATGCGTGACAGAACAGGCAAAGCAAACGCTGCTGTTTTCCCCGTACCAGTCTGGGCCAGACCGAGCAGATCCCGTCCTTCCAGCAAATGGGGGATACTGCGGGCCTGAATGGGTGAAGGGGTTTCATAACCCACGTCACGCACAGCACGCTGTATGGGTTCCGCCAGTGGCAGCTGGTCAAAAGCGGTCGCTAGTTCAGTCTGGGTTTCGGGCATGAATATGTGCGCCTGTAGGGAATTACAAAAAACGGGCGATTCTAACGGGAAAAACTGATCGCTGGCTACTGAAAATCGTTCAAAGTCACATAATTGGCAACCTGTTTTCAATAAATCGCCCCGATTACACCCTTGATGTTTACGCCCGCCTATTGTGAAGGCAGAATCGACGCGGGTCACTGACTTTTTTAAGTACTTAAGAACCAGTTGAAACACAACAACATCAATCAGCAACTAAAAAACATTAATAGCTGTATTTTCAACAATCACGAGGTATGACTACCTATAAACGACTTTGGATGTGTTTGTCGCAAAAAAATCAGCCACCGTATTCTCATCCGGCAACCAGAGATAAACCAATCCCTGACAGAATTCCTCAAAACTTAATGAACGATACACGGGTACACCCGCATGAGAAGCCCAGAGCGTGCCCACTTTGCAATCGGAACCCCGCCCCATACGGTAAGTGTTCGCCGTTAACAGCTTCCCTAACCCATGTTGCCGTGCAGAGTCTGCCACCGCAATATTAGCAACAGATACCACCCCTGCACCGACAAACAGTCCGGAATGGGTAGCTATGTGACAGGCATCTTCAATAACGTCCAGATGCTCCCAGGCTTTCCATGCCAGGGTTCCGGCTGCAGGTAAAATAGAACGGCATGCTATCAGGCGCTTTATCGAACCTGTATATGTAGCCCTCCCGCTACGACTTTGGTCTAAACCTTAGAACTTCCCTTGCCTGCGCATACTCTATAAAGGTAAAACTGATACTCAGGGAGCGGAACAATGCGAACAGAAGCACTCAATGGTAATCATGCGTCAACAGGTGAAGCTCGCTGCTTACCGCTGCTCTCAGCAGGTAAAATAAAATACTGGCTGAAATGGTCGGTAAAGGTTGTCCCCAATGTTATCCGTCATTGTCAGGAATGCCCCAGTGATGCCATCGGCTTAGGGTTCCTGGCGGCAGGAGCGACTGTACTATGGATGGCAGTGCCAATATTGCTTACCCCGGCTATCTGTTTTATCCCGCCTTCTATAGGGTTTTCTGGTTATACCGCCACCAATATTATTCTGGGGGCTGTTCCCGGGCTGTTTATCGGAAAACAGATCAATAAACATTTTGCCAGCCAGCCCCGCCTGCTTCACGAATACAAACAGCAGAGCCTGTTGCGCAAAGCCGCCGGGCTGGCCGCTGCGCTGAACCTGTTTACCCTGGGTGGGGCGGTATCAGGAGCCGGGTTTATTCCTTTAGGGTATTCCTGGAAATTCCTAGTGCCTCTTTATTAACGCCTTAATCCAATACAACGAATATCTTTAGCTAAATGATTAACTGAATGAGTCAAAAGCCTTATCTGCTCCCCTGCCCAGCTGGTCAACCCAGGCAGGTAAATCCAGATCAACCAGGCTCCCATCTTTATGCAGAATACCGGCTTTCTGCTGATCAGCCAGAACAGGCCTGCGCCACTGCCCCGAGGAATGTAAAGACAAAGCCTGCGGAAAAGGAACCTGTACATCATTCCCCAACAGTGTCAACAGATCCGCCCGGAACAGATTTCGCGGTGATCTGGAACAGGGTTCCGCTTCAACCAGTACACAGGCACCACGCTGAATAAGAAGCTTTTGCCGGGTCACAATATCCTGCCCGGGGTGGATGGGCATAATCATCAATCCGGCCCTGATCGCGCCTAGAAAAGCCACCACACCACCGGGGTTTGCCAGGCCGGAAATACCTATCACTTCACCGGGCTGCAGCTTCATCCCCTGCTGCAGCCAGACTGCAAAGCAGAGGCTGTATTCATCCAGATGATAAAAACTGATTTCCCGGGAACCCAGGGTCAGGGCCGTATCCTCACAGTAACGATCAAGACTGTACTCCACCGCCTGCAACAGGGAGTCAAATGTCAGACCGGAAATGTCCCCATAAAAACTGCTGTCCGTTACCTGATGGCTTCTTGCTTCCATATCGGTCACTTTTATTAGAGTTGTCTTTTATCATCATCGGTAACAGACACTATCAAAAAAACAGATTCCTGCCATAGAATTGCATGTGGTTGATTTGATTATTGTTTCTCGAAAACCACACTGCCCACAGAGTAACCCGCTCCAAAAGAGCAAAGCACACCACGGCTTCCGGCAGGCAGGTCATTTTTATATTTATGGAACGCAATCACTGATCCCGCAGAACTGGTATTAGCATATTCATTGAGAATCACCGGAGCCTCATCGCCACAAGGCTCGCGCCCCAGTACCTTACGGGCCACCAACTGGTTCATGGAGAGATTTGCCTGGTGCAGCCACAGTCTGCTGATATCAGTAACGGGTATATCCAGTGCTGTCAGATGCTCAGTAATATGGGTGGCCACCTGGGGGCAGACTTCCTTAAAGACTTTTCGGCCATTCTGCACGAACAGCTTGTCTGGCTGACCTATGCCACTTTCGTCAGCACGGTTCAGGAAACCAAAATTATTACGAATATTGCTTGAAAACTGGGTCCAGAGCTTTGAACCCAGCACTTTCCAGCCAGAAACCCGGATCAAGTCAGCACGCTCAACAACGACAGCCGTACAGGCATCACCGAAGATAAAGTGGCTGTCCCTGTCACGAAAATTAAGGTGGGCACTGCAGATTTCCGGATTCACCATCAATACCCGCCCGGCACTGCCGGAGCGGATCATATCGCAGGCAGTCTGCAGTCCGAAGGTGGCAGAAGAACAAGCCACATTCATATCAAAGGCAAAACCACCTGCCCCAAGAAAGTGTTGCAGCTCCACCGCTACTGCCGGATAAGGCCGCTGCATATTGGAACAGGCAACAATTACACCATCCAGCTGTTCGGCCTTCAAACCAGCCTGCTCAAGAGCCTGCCGTGCCGCCCCCAGGGCCATTTCACACTGCACTGAAGGCTGATCGTTGGTGCGTTCCGGAATACGGGGAATCATCCGCCCTGGATCAAGAATACCGTCACGGTCCATCACATAACGGCTGTGGATACCGGAGGCTTTTGCAATAAACGCGCTGCTGCTTTCCTGCAGCGGTTCAAGATCACCGGCTTCAATAGCGGCACGGTTGCGTTCATTTTCTCTGCTTACCCAGGTATTAAAACAGGTAACCAGTTCATCATTGCTAATGGAATGGGTGGGTGTGTAGAGTCCGGTGCCGGTCAAAATAGCGTCAGTCAAATCAATCCCCTTCGAAACATCACAACTGGCCTCTTGTACGGTCAGCCTTTTATTATCCCGTTGATGGTATAGCACCCTCCTCCCCATGAAAACCATCAGATCAGTACCAGAAACATATTCAGTCCTGCCAGGGCCATCCCCACCCGCACCACTCTGTGGGCGGCTTGATCACTGACCCTGTTCATCAAGCGATAACCCAGCATTGTACCCAGTAGTCCGGTCACCATCATCACGGCACCGGGAATGATCCAGCTTTGAAAAGGGAAACCTGCGGAATAAAAACCCACCATCTTGACGATATTCTGCCCGAGCAGACACCCGGTCAGAGTACCAATCAGCATCCGCTTCCGGGTAATAAGGTTCTTCAGCACACTGGCAATGGAGGGGCCGGGAGCCCCCACAAAAAATGAGATAAACGCAATGACTGCGCCCGGAATCAGTAACCCGCCGCGAAGTTTGTGGACAGGCAGGCCTTCCGGCTTCCAGGCGGAAAAGATCAGATAGATACCCAGCACAACAGACAGCAGCTGGCTGTTAATACCAGCAAAAATAAAACCGGCGACAGCAACTCCCGGAATGGCCCCCAGCACAAAATGGCCACACAACCGATAATCAATATCCTTTCGAAAGATATAAAACCGGCTGCACAGAGCACCAAATTGCACCAGTCCTACCACCGCCACCAGTTCCGGGGCGGGTACCAGAAAGGAAAGCAGCACCAGCATAATAATCCCACCACCAAAGCCAATCATGGTGGAGACCAGCGCCGCTAAAAAACTGATCAAAGACAAAAGCAACAGTATCTCGGGTGTTATCATTTCTTCCTTGCCCACTACTCCATTTGGGAACCCTGGTGAATTTACGACAGCTCAAATATTTTATTGCGATTGTCGAAGAGGGCAGCTTCTCCAAAGCTGCCCTGACTCTGCGTATTGCCCAACCGGCCCTGAGCCAGCAGGTAGTCAATCTGGAGGATACTCTTGGCACCCAGTTATTGATCCGCTCCCCCCGGGGTGTATCCACTACGCCAGCCGGAGACGTGCTCTATATGCATGCCCGGAAAATCACCGCCCTGCTTCGCCAGGCTCAGGATGATGTCCGCCATGAGGGCAACAGTCCAAAAGGGGAAGTCGCCATGGTAATTCCCCCCATGCTTTCAGATCATATCGCGCCTCTGCTGATTTCTCACCTTGAAGAGTATTACCCACAGGTACAGCTGCATCTGTTTGACCCCCGCAGCCTGGAAGGTCACACCATGGTGGAAACCGGCCGGGTGGATCTGGGGCTGCTGGCGAGCCATTCCCTGCCCAAAGAGGGCAATATTATCCCTTTGTACCGCGAACCCATCTATTTTGTCACCAGCAGTGAATATGACACCTACGGGCAGAACAGCCCTATCGACTTCCAGGATGTCTGCCAGGCACCTCTGGTATTAAGCCATAAATCCCACTCCCTGCGCTCACTGGTGGAGAAAACCGCGAACAGCAGAAAGCAATCTCTGAATATCCGAATGGAGACTGAGTCCTCCCGGCTGTTAAACACTTACCTCTGCAACGGCCTGGCCTGTGCCATTCTGCCCTGGCCTTCCATTCATAAAATGGTCCATCGGGGAGAAGTCGTTGCCCGACAGATTGAAAACCCGGAACTGCACCGCACCATTTCCCTGGTCTGGGCAAAAAACTATCCCTTGAACACCGCCTCCGCCATTGTCCGGGACCTGGCCCTGGAGCTGGTTCGAGAACTGTTTGACACTGGTATTATTAAAGGGCAGTGGATGGCACCGGAATCCTCAGTCAGCGAGGATCTGGCGCAAATGATGAGCGCATCTGAGCTGCCCACTTGCCGTTAACATTGGCGATCACCCACAGGGAACGGAAACTGGCCAGCAGCGAGTCGTCAACCCGATACCGATCTATGCGAATATCCATGTGAACCTTGTCGTCTGATGCATGCATCACATGCATTTCTCCCCAGTGGGTGTGATGCCACTCGCTGCCGGCACGTTTATGAAAATCCTCAAAGTACTCTTCGATACTGGTCCAGGTTTTCAGTACACCATTAGTCAGGCGGTAATGGGGGAAGTGCAGGGATTCCGCCAGCGTTCTATGGTCAGCGTTATTCAGCCCTTCCAGGTGACGCTCCATGGCCTTTCGGGCTCCAGCAATCGCCGGTTGATACTGTTCGCAGGAAGGGGGGCAAGTAAATACAGTCATCCAGTTATCCTTATTCTGTTCATTATTATCAGTGTGTTCGGTGACTATTTTAAAGCATCCGGAAATCCATAAAGCCGGGCCGGATTGGCCACCAGGATTTGATGTTGTAGATGTTTATCCGGAGCCCAGAGTTCCAGCATATCCAGAAGACTGCCGTCGCCAGGCATGGCAACCGGAATATGGGGATGGGGCCAGTCGGACGCCCATACCACCCGCTCCGGGTTCGCTTCAATAATGGCTTGGGCGACCTGTGTTACATCGTGATAGGGAGCCTGTTGCTCTCCGGTAAAGCGATAGGCACCGGAAAGTTTAGCCCAGGCCTTGTTTTCCGACATCAGCCTGAGCATGTCCTGAAAGCCCGGGTGATCCATGCTTTCAGAAGTTGGCATATGGCCCATATGGTCAAACACTACATTGACCGGCAGCTCCATCAGACTTTTGTAGAGATCAGGAAAACTTGAAACATCAATCAAAAGCTGCAGATGCCAGCCAAATTCGGAAATTTTATCTGCCAGTCGGCTTATATCCGAGACATGCACATCCGATTTGAACAACAGGTTCACGCGCACACCTCGCGCACCCTGCTGATGCATCTGGATCAGCTCATCCCTGGTCACATCTTCATTCACCACAACTACGGCGCGAAAACTGTCACCGCCAGCAACTGTCGCTTCCAGCGTAGCCCGGTTATCGGTGCCATAGACGCTGGGCTGCACAATCACTCCCCGGTCAAAACCAAGAGTGGAGAGCATTCGCTGATATTTCTCCAATGAAGCCGGAGGCGGAGTGTAGGTCCGGTTTTCCACCAGCGGATAACTCTCCAGGGGGCCGAAGACATGGGCATGACAGTCACAACTGCCACGGGGTACAGAAAGAGCAGAAGGCGTAAACGGCCAGTGCGGGCCTGCACATACGGGAATGCTTGAATTATTCATTGCTAAGTGCTCTCTTTCACAATCTTCAGCAGCATCTGAGCCGGATGGGGCAACGGGTACTGAGCAAACCGTTTCACCTGACTGCGACAGGAGTAACCAGTAGCCATCAGTCGTCCCTGGTTCTCAGGATTTTGAAGCACCTTATCCCAACTCAGTTTGTAGATAGTGCGGGAGGTTTCAAGGTTACGGGTTTCGTGACCATAGGTTCCGGCCATACCGCAGCAACCGGTGGCTACAGTCTCCAACTTTAGCCCCAAAGCCTGAAAAATACTCTGCCAGTTACCACCGGCAGCGGGGTAGCTGGTTTTCTCGGTACAATGCGTCAGCAACTTGAACGATGATTGAAATCTGGAGTCCCCCAGGGGCTGCAGAAATGCCGCCCCGGCAGACGACAACCATTCCTGCAGCAGTTGAACCTGGGGGATATCGCTCTTGGGCAGGGCCTTTATATACTCCTGCCGCCAAACCAGTGTTGTGGTGGGTTCAATACCCACCAGGGGAACGCCAAATTCCGCCAGCTGTTGAATCTGCTCAACAGACTTTCTGGCGGTTTTCTCAAATGCGGAAAGGAAACCATGGACGTGCAGCGCCTTGCCATTGGCGACAAAGGGTGCCACAAACACCTTAAAGCCCAGCCTCTGTAGCAGATCACCGCAGTCCAGCACTAGCTGGGTTTCAAAATAACTGGTAAAGGCATCCTGAACAATAATGACTGACTGACTTTTCTCCTCCTTCGAGAGAAAGGCCAGCTGAGCCGGGTCAGCAAATGGAATTCCCAGAGCGACCAGCCCGGATTTCAGACTGTGGTTGCACAGAGGTGGGTTGTCTTCCATGCCCAGCAGTTTGCGGAACAGGGCTTTACCCGGTGTAGACTGGGTCACCGCGTTATACAGCCAGGGCCAGCGGGCCAGCGTGGGTACGGTAAACTCCAGGCTGCCTACAAGATAATCCTTCAGCGGGCGCAGATAGCGGCTGTAATAGAGTTCCAGGAACCGGGAACGAAAATCCGGAACATTGACCTTTATCGGACACTGAGAAGCACAGGCCTTACAAGCCAGGCACCCCATCATGGCTCCATGGACTTCATTAGAGAAGTCATACTCACCACGGTTTCTGGCCAGGGTATTTTTAATGCGGGAAGGTAACCCTTTCAGAACATTCTGTGTGCGTAGCTGACTTTGCAGCTCTTGAGGGTCAGCGCCCCGCTCACTTAACTGACGCAGCCACTCCCTGACCAGAGAAGCCCGGCCTTTCGGCGAGTGCTGCCGCTGTCGCGTGCCCTTCCAGGAAGGACACATGGCATCATCAGGGTCATAGTTGTAACAGCCGCCATTGCCGTTACAGTGCATGGCATCGTGATACTCCACCCGCACCGGGGCCGGAATAATACGGTCATGGTCTCCACGGGTGGGAACACCGTCAATCTTCAGCAGCTGAACATCGCGCTCAGCCGGGGTGCAGATTTTGCCAGGGTTCAGCTGGTTACGAGGATCAAACGCCCCTTTGATACGCTGCAGGCAGCCATAGAGTTCAGGACCAAAGAATTCCGGGGCGTACTCTGAACGCACACCCTTACCATGCTCACCCCACAGCAGGCCGTGGTATTTTTTCGCCAGGGCTACTACGCCATCGGTAATTAAACGAACTTCCTGAACCTGCTGCTCATCCTTCATATCCAGAGCCGGCCGCACATGGAGCACACCGGCATCCACATGACCAAACATGCCGTAATCCATGCCCCGGGCATCCAGCAGTGCCCTGAACCCGGCAATAAAGTCCGCCAGGTTTTCCGGAGGAACAGCGCAGTCTTCCACAAACGGCACTGGTCGTTTCTCACCGGCACTGTTACCCAAAAGGCCAACAGCCTTTTTGCGCATACCCCAGATCTTTTTAATATTGTCCGCACCATGCACCAGGGTGTATCTAAAACACTTGCCCGGAGAACCCGTACTTCGGTCCAGTGTTTCTGTCAGAACCTTAAGCTTCTGTGCCAGATGCTCCGGAGTATCAGCGGTATATTCCACCAGATTGATACCCTGGGTGGTGTAACCGGGAACTTCAGGGAAATACTCGCTGACGGTATTCCAGACAATATCGTTCATCGCCAGGTTCAGAACCCGGGCGTCGATAGTTTCAATAGAGGTAGGTCCGGCCTGCATCAGCTGTTGCGCATCCCGCAGGGAAGCGTCAAAACTTTCATACATCACCGTCACCAGGGCCGACTGTTTGGGAATCGGCAGCACATTCAACTTGGCTTCAGCAATAAACGCCAAAGTGCCTTCACTGCCGCACAGCAGCGAGTTAAGGTTAAAACGGCCGCTCTCATCATAGATATGAGCAAGGTCATATCCGGTCAGGCAGCGATTGAGCTTGGGGAAACGGCTTTCAATCAGCCCGTGGTGATCCTGGTGAATAGCATCCACCAACCGATGCAGCTCACCTACCAGGTCCTGACGCTGCTGATACTCCTTCAGTGTCGCCTGTTCTATGGCCTGCGAGTGCCACAGGGTACCGTCCAGCAGTACGCTGTTTAGTTCCAGAACATGATCCCGGGTTTTGCCATACAGGCAGGAACCCTGACCGCTGGCATCGGTATTAATCATGCCGCCGACGGTGGCCCGGTTACTGGTGGAGAGTTCCGGGGCAAAGAACAGCCCATAAGGTTTCAGGGCAGCATTGAGCTGGTCCTTAACTACACCACCCTGCACCCGTACCCAGCGCTCTTCAGCATTAATCTCCAGGATATTGTTCATATGCCGGGAGATATCCACCACCAGACCATCGGTCAAAGACTGACCATTGGTGCCAGTGCCTCCTCCTCGAGGGGAAACCTCCACAGTATGAAACTCCGGCTCACTGCACAGACGGGCAATCAGCTGCAGATCATCAATGTTGCGCGGGTAGAGTACGCCTTCCGGCAGAATCTGATAGATACTGTTATCGGTGGAGAGAACCGTCCGCTCGCCGTAGTCAGCACTGAGATCACCTGTGAATCCCCGGACTTTCAGCTGTTCGATAAACTCCAGATACAGGCGCCGGGTGTCTTCGATTTTATCCAGTTTCGGTATCATGGTTATATTCATCCCGAACACTCACCACCACTTCGCAACACAACCGGAGGCAGAGAGTTCAGATAGGTAGAGAGCCAGACAGAGAGTCCCCTGCTGGCACAATCTCAGCTGCGCCAGCATACGGAACATCAAGTGTTAGGCCGGGCACACTGGTCAAGCCAGGTGCCCGAAAGGCGTTTAAGGGGTATCCAGAATTTCAGGATGGGGATCACGGGTTCTCAGTCTGGCATAGAGTCGAATCACAATGGCCAGTACCGGAATCACAAAGAAGGCCAGAGCGATAGGACGGTCAAAGAACACCATGCCGCCCTGGTCAGTCAGCAGCAGGGACTGACGCAGGGCCTGCTCAGCTCCCGGGGCCAGAACAAAGGCAATCACCGTGGCCGCCGTACTGAAATTCAGGGTTCGCATAAAGTAACCCACCACACCGAAGATACAGGCCACCAGCACATCAAACAGGCTGGAACGTGCGGTGTAAGCAGAAACAAAAGCGATCGCCAGAATAGACGGATAAATCATCCTGGGGGGAATCTTGTCGATAATCCGGCCAATGTAAGCACTGCCAAACCAGCCAATCAGGAAGTACAGGACAATACCGATCAGACCCGCGGCAAAAAGACCGTAAACAATATCACCGGAGGTCTCAAAGATCTGCGGGCCAACCTGGATACCGTGGATCATAAATACACCCATCAGCATCGCGGCAATAGTACTGCCCGGTACTCCCAGAGCCAGCAGAGGAATCATACTGGGACCGGATACCGCATTATTGGCAGCTTCCGGAGCTGCGATACCTTCTACGACACCGGTTCCCCACTTGTCGCCGTTCTTGGCTTTATTACGGCCAGAGCCGTAGGCCACAAAACAGGCCACCGCAGAACCGATACCCGGCAGCAGACCGATAACCGCACCAATGCCCGCACCACGACCGATAAACGGCAGACAACGCTTGACTTCAGCAGCAGTCAGCTTGTCGTCATCAGGATTCTTCGCCTTAACCTCATCATGAGCGCTGCTGTTGCCGAAATTATTCACCGCCTGGGTAAATACTTCGGAGATAACAAACAGGCCGATCAGCAGAGGGACCAGGGAGAAGCCGTTGTAGAGTTCGATCATGCCGAAGTCAAAACGGGGCTCAGAGGTAATCGGGTCGATACCCACCATCGCCAGCATGGCACCCAGCAGCGTGGAAGCGATACCCTTGACGATGGAATTGGAGATAACGCTGCCAATAATCAGGAAGGCACACACGTAGATGGCAAAGTACTCGGGCGGCCCCAGCTGGCGGGTAAAGCTGGCAATAGCCAGAGCACCACAGATCAGCAGGATTTCACCGGTAAAGTCACCAATGGCCGATGCCAGGGAGGCCGTTTTCAGGGCTTTACCCGCCTGGCCTTTCTGGGTCATCGGGTAACCATCCAGAATGGTGGCCGCTGCCGCCGTGGTTCCTGGTGTATTGAACAGGATGGCGGAGATAGAGCCACCAAAACGGCCAGCCTTACCAATCACATAAAGGAAAGCCAGCGCAGACAGAGGATCGATGTAATAGGTTATCGGTACCAGCATGGCGATAGCCGCCGAAGCGGTTAACCCGGGAATAGCACCGACAACAACCCCAAGCAAAGCACCACAAACGATAAACAGCAGAGTGATGGGCTGGGAAAAAATGGCTGCAAAGCCGTTAAGAAGTTCCATGATGTTTCCCTCACTGATCCCTGAACAGATTCATCAGATTGAAAATCTCTGCCGGCGGCTCAAACACCCCCATCAGACCGAAGAACAGGTAGTAAAACACCAGAGACAGAACAACCGGCAACACGAACAGGGCGATACCGCGAACGCCAAACAGGAAGCAGGCGACCAGCAGAGCAACCACAGTCGAAATCACATAACCAAACAGGTTAAACAGCCACAGGTAGAGAGCACAGGTCAGCGCCAGCGGCACAACCTTGCGCAGAAACAGCCCCCCCTTAAAGATACTGATATCACCGGGAGCCTCCTGCTTTTTGACACCCTGGACCACCATAATACAGCCCAGAAGTTCCAGCAGCAGACAGACCGCCTGCGGGAAGAAACGGGGGCCAATGCCCTCATCATAACTATCCATGGGGATAGAGAAGGAGGCATTGAACAAAAAGCCCGCCAGCCCCATCAGAACCAGGCCGGCAATCAGATTGTGGCGCGCGGTAGTCGCGCTTTCGGCAGTCACTTGCCTGCTCCAATTAATGAACTCCAACTGACTTTATCTTGCTGTAACAGAGTTTTGGTCATTTCCGAACCTAAACTTTCGCCAGGTAGACCAGCGGCCGTGAGCAAGCCCTTATATTCTGGATCATTAGCCATATCCAGCACCATCCTCTCTAATGTCTTGAGGGTGTCTTCACGGATACGCTTGGGAGCCATCACCACAATGGGGGAGTTCACCTGTGTATATTTAACTCCCAGCTCATTAGCGGTGGGAACATCCGGTACGGCAATATGGCGCTCAGGAGAGAGCACCGCCAACAGGCGCAGATCCTTCTCAAAGCCCCTGCCCATATTGGCATTGATAATGCCAAAATCGATCTGTTTACTGACCAGTGCTGAACGCACAGCCGCCCCGCCTTTAAAAGGTATATCCCGAGCAGATACACCATTGCTGTCAATTAACCCAAGACCAGCAACATACCAGACACCCCCTCGACCACTGTGCCCCCAGCGCAACCTGAGCCGGGAGTGTTTCATTTTCTCAAAAAGCTCCGGCAGGGTTTTAACAGGAGAAGAGGCAGGGACAAACACGCCGGCGGTCAGTTCACCGACCGTGGCCACCATTTTAAAGTTATCACTGCCCACAACCTGTCTGTGCTCAAGATTCTTCAGAATCATTGAACCGGCAGAAGCCAGGTACAACGCATAACCAGTGGGCGGCTGGTCTGCCACAAAGCGACCTCCAATAAGACCACCGGCACCAGGCTTGTTGACGACCACGACAGGCTGACCATCGGTGTACTTGGAAGCGACTTTGGAAAGCGCGCGAGCGTAGGTGTCAACTCCGCCGCCAGCTTTGTAGCCGACGACAAGGTTGACCGGGCGACTGGGGAAGTCTGCTGCAGAAGCTGAAACGGAAACAACGGCAAACAACAGTAGTGAAATACGGGAACACCAGGTTCGAAGGTATCGGAACATTATTATTATCCTCATCCGGGGCCATCCATCGGAACCAGCCGTGTCCAAATGACCCTTACCGGGTCGTGTATCAGAACACCTAAAGGACAGATCCCATCAACGGCGGTGGCTTTGGGTGGGCGACTAAGCCCAGTTAGTGGACTCATCAACCCTTTCAATTAGAGAAGCAATTGTTTTTCTGTTGTCGGGATAGTAACAAAGGACAAAAATACGAAAGAAATACTATATGACTATCCCAACTATAAGAAAAAAGTATGAGTAAAAACGAAACGGCCAAAAACTATGGGAACACACCCGATACCGTAGCACCTCCCACGGTCACCGAAAATAGCTCTGGAACTCTCGTGAAAATGCAGACATTCTAAAAAACGCCTGCGTGAGAACACCTAAGGATTCTTGTAAATCCGGGTGCTAAGATGCCGACAAACAAGAACCAGAAAAGGTATTCAATCCGTGAATCTGCGCCAGCTCACCTATTTTATTGCCATTGTTGAACAGGGAAGTTTCTTAAAGGCTGCCAAGGTGCTTCGGATTGCCCAGCCAGCCCTGAGCCAACACATTGCCAATCTGGAAGATGAGCTGGGTACCCATCTTCTGATTCGAACTCCCCGGGGTATTACTCCCACCAGCGCCGGCGAAGTGCTGCTGATGCATGCCCGCAAAATCACCGCACAGTTTCAGCAGGCGAAGGATGACGTACGACTGGAATCCAATACTCCAAAAGGGGAAGTGGCCCTCGCCCTGCCCCCGATGCTGTCAGTGCATCTGGCCCCAAGATTGATAACCCTGCTTGGCAAACAATATCCCCAGATTCGTCTGCGGGTTCTGGAGGCCCGCAGCCTGGATGGCTTTACTCTGGTTGAAAGCAGCCGGGTAGACCTTGGCCTGGTGGCCAGCGCCAAAACTTCTGCTCCCAGCCATCTGCACAGCTGCCAGCTCTATCAAGAGCCGCTGTTCTATATCACCCAGAAAAACCCGAGTACCGAAAAACAACATATGAAACCCATTCGGTTTCGTGATCTGGCCCGCAAACCCCTGGCTTTGAGCCAGGAACAACACGCTATGCGCTCCTCTTTGGAAGAAGCGTCGGAGAAAAAGAAACAACCACTGAATATTACTCTGGAAAATGAATCATCGGCGCTGATTCGCAGCTATATTCGCTATGGTGTCGCCGACTCCGTGATGCCTTGGCCCTCAATTCACTCCATGTATAAGGCCGGTGAGATTATTACCCGGCCGATTGTTCAGCCTGATATTCGCCGCACAATCTTTCTGCTGTGGCTGAAAAATACTCCTCTCAATACCGCATCCTCCATCGTTAAGGAATTACTGATACGGGAAGTCCACACTCTCCATGAAGAAGGCATTATTCTAGGGGAGGAAATAATTACTGCGGAAACTGAAACTGAAGAAGCATGACTGCTATCCGCAGCCAAGGTCGGCTTCACCAACTGACATGGCTACTTTCTCGGGGTGCCCTTTTTTCTTATTGTCTGCATTGTCTCCCTCTAATAACTAAGGCAGTCAACGACTGCCTTAGTTGAATGAACAAGAGCTGAATGAACAAGAGTTGAATGAACAAGGTTTCAAATCCATCCAGATCACACATGCACTTAACTGAATAGATTTTTCCTTACTCGGATTTGAACACAGCGCTCTCACCGGGAGCAGGAGTGGCACCAAATCCTCCACGAGCCACTACAGCTTCACGACCGCCATTCTCTTCCACCAGCCTGGCCTGTTCTGACCTGGCTCTGGCATCTACCTCTTCCGGATCACAGATCTTCCGCAGTTCAGCCTCAAACATGGTGAGCATATCGGCCATTTTCGGATCGCCGGCAATATCCTGCAGTTCTTCCGGGTCCTTCTTCAGGTCAAACAGCTGGGGCGGGAAGCCGACATAATAAACATATTTGAAATAGCCTTTGCGCAGCATAAAGGCACCGCTGATGGCACCGGCGGCATGGTATTCTGAGAAAATCACGCGATCATCATCCGGGTTGGCAGCAATTTCGTTCAGGGACTCACCGGACCATTTCTCCGGGATTTCATCAGCCAGCACACTGGTAATGGTGGCGGCGCCGTCCAACAGGGTTACAGGGGTGTTGCACTCCTTGCCTGCATCAATACCCGGCCCCTTGATAATCATGGGAATACCAGCAGCTTCTTCATAGAAAGTAGATTTACCCCAAAGGCCGCGGGTACCCAGGTTGTCACCATGGTCAGAGGTATAAATCACCTGGGTATCGCCAGCTATACCGCTCTCATCCAGAGCCGCAAGAATCTTACCGATATTGTCATCCAGGAAGGAGCACAGGCCATAGTAACTGGCGGTGGCAATCTTCACCTTCTCGGCGTTAAAGAACTCATCGGAGATCCAGCATTTGCGCCACTGGTCCAGCCAGGGGTGGCTGGGACGATCTTCAATGGCATAGGCCTTGGGCATGGGGATCTTATCCAGATCCGCGTACATATTATAAAACTCTTCCGGTGCAATCAGCGGGAAGTGAGGAGCCACCAGACCGACAAACAGCAGCCAGCCCTGTTCACCGTTGCCATTCTCCTTCAGCCAGTTGCAGCTCAGCTCGGTGATATTACGATCATAACGGGTGTAGGAGCTTTCACCCGGACCAATCTGGTCTGACAGCGCCTTACACTTGAGACGGCGGGGCAGATCATCCCGCACAGAACCCAGCAGATCACCACGGCCACCTACAACGTGCATGGGCAGAATCTGCTCATCAAAACCGGTGTCGTCTTCATCACTGCGATAGTGCAGCTTGCCGATAGAGACACTCTTCATACCCTTGCGCTTAAGTACATGCCCCCAGCTTTCAAAGGCACCTTCATAGGGATGGGCGTTGTCCCAATAACTGGTTTCATGAACATTGCGGCCGGTAGCAAACGCCGCTCTTGCCGGCAGGCAGATAGGTGAGTTGGTGTAGGCCGCATTGAACTTGCAGCCTTCAGCGGCCAGTCGGTCAATGTTCGGCGTTTTAATCATGGGGTGTCCATAGCAGCCTGACGCCTTGGCGGCATGCTCGTCGGACATAATAAACAGGATATTCTTGGCTTTTCTCATCAAATTACCTGAGTAAATATTTATTGGTCTATCAGGTTCAACACATTCAGGCATGTTACCACTGCCCGATTTCGGCAGCGGCTTTTAAAGACACGGATGCCTGCCACCACCGTGAACCATGCTGTTTGGCATAGCTCTCAATTTTGTTGAGACAGCCGGATAAGCCCCGGCTTTGGGCATAAAACAGAGGGCCACCCTGAACCCGCGGAAAACCGTAGCCGTTGGTGAATACCACGTCGATATCCCACGCCCGGGCAGCAATGCCCTCATCGAGAATATGACCGGCTTCATTCACCAGTGCCAACATGCAACGATCCACCACTTCCTGGTCAGAAACTTTTCTTTGGGTTACGCCCTGCTCTTTTGCCACCTGTGTGATTAATGCCAGGGTGTCCGCATCATCCTGCAGGGCACCCTCGACACCATAGTTGTAGAAGCCACGTCCGGTTTTGCGCCCTTTGTGCTCGGATTCAACCAGCCGGTCATGAACCAGGAAAGCCCGCTTTTCATAGGCTCCTTCCGGCAATGAACGGCGCATCATATAACCGATATCCAGACCGGACATATCCGCCACCGCAAAGGGACCCATCGCCATGCCAAACGCAGTCAGGGCACGGTCAACCTGTCTGGGAGTGGCGCCCTCCAGTAAAAGAAGGCCGGCTTCCCGCTGGTAGCACTGGTACATGCGATTACCGATAAAACCATGGCAAACACCACTGACGACACTGGTTTTGCCCATAGATTTAAGCAACTTCTGAACAGCTGCCAGGGTTTCCGGGCTGGTTTTAGCAGCCCGCACCACTTCCACCAGGGGCATCACATTGGCGGGACTGAAGAAGTGAACGCCCAGCATATTCTCCGGACTCTCAACAGCTTCAGCCATTTGGTTAATATCGAGATAAGAGGTGTTGGTCGCCCAGATCACATCCTCACGGCAGAACTGCTGACAGTCCCGGAACAGCTGTTGCTTGACGGCCATATCCTCAAACACGGCTTCAATCACCATATCCACAGCAGCCAGATCGGTACGGTCCTGCACCGGCTTGATCAGGGCCAGTATCTGGTCAGCTTTCTGCTGAGCAAACACGCCGCGCTGCACGGCTTTATCAAGGTTACCCTGAATGTTGAACATACCTTGCTGCAGGGCATCTTTTGAATTTTCCAGCAGTCGAACGTTTACTCCAGCACCAGCAAAAGCCAGCGCAATACCACTGCCCATAGTGCCAGCACCGACAACAGCTACACGACGGATATCAATCACCTTGCCTTCAGGCTTCTGCACAGGCTTTGAAGCGGTTTTCTCAGCAAAGAACAGATGCTGCAAAGCTTTGGCCTGGGGGGATTCCCGCAGCTCAAGAAAGGCACTGCGCTCGGCTTTAAGACCGGAATCCTGCCCCTGTCGTGCGCCGGTAAAGACCGCTTCAAGGGCTGACACCGGTGCCGGCTGACCGGGGAAACGTTTTTTCAACTTGCTGCGCCAGGTATTCAAAACCTCTTCACTGGCCTGTTCCGTCAGGCGACTGATACAAGTGCGTTTCGGGATGGCCTGCCCACCACTGACCAGCTCATCGGCATAACTGCGGGCTTCAGCAAGAAGAGCCTCCAGATCTTCACCGGTGCCAGCAATACGATCCACCAACCCTGAAACCATGGCTTCAGGGGCTTTGACAGGCTTACCGCTAGTGATCATCGACAGGCCTTTCTCCAGCCCCACCAGGGCAGGCAGGCGCTGGGTGCCACCGGCCCCGGGAATCAGACCCAGCTTCACTTCCGGCAGCCCTAAATGGGCTTTGGTCGTGGCCACCCTGGCACTGCAGGCCAAGGCAATTTCCAGACCACCACCCAAAGCCTGGCCATGAATAGCGGCAATCACCGGCTTACCGCTTTCAGCCAGTGCGGAGGTGACGTCAGGCAGTGAGGGGGGCTGGGCTGGCTGGCCAAATTCACGAATATCGGCACCGGCCATAAATGTACGACCATCGCAGTACAAAACAGCGACCTTTATCTGGTCGTCCTGCTGAATACGGTGAACGGCATCCAGCAGCCCGGCCCGCACACTGCGGGAAATGGCGTTTACCGGAGGATTGCTGATACGGATCAGTGCGACTTCGCCGTCTGTCTGGAGCTGAACTTCGGCCATAACCTGTCTCTTTATTGCTTTTGTATGCCGGATTGCTGGTATCAGCAGGAATAACAGCGAAATTAACAAAGCGCCGGTTATCAAAAAAATAGTTTTTTCTGCTGACAGCTATCGGCATTCGTTATACCCCCCCACCGAAACAGCAACCTGAAACCACCCGTCAGGCTATATATTTTTAATATACCTAAAAGATTTATTTTCTATTTTTCATATACACCCCTCTTCACTTAGCCTGTCACCAATGACTGCACAACAATAACAACTCTTAGGGAGACAGCTTTATCATGAACCTGGGCAACCTTGTCAGTCGCAGCGCCCGTTTCTGGGGCCAGCGCATCGCTCTGAAAGATCCCCGCTCCACCCTGACTTTTACCCAGCTGGATGACCGCACTAACCGTCTGGCCCAGGTACTGACAGAACTGGGAGTAAAGAAAGGACAACGAGTCGCAGTTTTCGCATGGAACCGTAATGAAGTGGCGGAAGTGGAAGTCGCCCTGCTTAAAGGCGGCTTTGTCCGTGTCCCCCTGAACGCTCGGCTCTCAACTCAAGAAGCGATCCATACCTGCAAAGATTCCAATGTCCAGGCCCTGATTGTTGACCCGGAACACGAAGATGCTGCCCGCCAGGCCATGGCCGAGTGCGACCAGATCAAAAAGCTTCTGGTGATGGGTGACGAGGGTTGCTACGAGCGGATGCTGGACACTGTCGACGGCCAGTTCAAACCCGTAGAAATGGAGCTCAATGATCTGGCGGTGCACCACTACACCTCCGGCTCTTCCGGCGTACTGAAAGCCGCGGTGCATTCAGTCGGTAACCGCCAGACTCTGTTGCGAAAACTGATTTTCCGTAACAAACTCAGCCCCGATGATCATCAGGTCTGTATTCATGTCGGCCCAATTACCCATGTGTCCGGCATGTCCCTGCTGCCACTGATGGTGATGGGTGACACCAGCGTGATTCTGCCCCGGTTTGATGCAGATAACTTCCTGGAAACCGTGGAGAAAGAAAAAGCCACCCAGGCCTATCTGGTGCCGACCATGATCAACCGTATCGTCACCTCCCCCAATCGGAACAAGTACGATATCAGCACCCTGAACATGATTCGCTACGGGGCTGCGCCTATCTCCCCCACCCGCCTGCGGGAAGCCATTGAGTTCTTTGGCCCGATTCTGAACCAGGCCTATGGTGGCGGTGAGATGTGTTCTTCCGTGACCCTGCTGACCGAAGCCGACCACGCCCGAGCCCTGAACGACAAACCCGAGCTGCTGAAGTCCTGTGGCCGCCCGATGTTTGATACCGAAGTCAAGGTGGTGGACGACCATGGCAATGAAATGCCTGTGGGTGAGCAAGGCGAGCTGGTGGTTCGCGGCCAGGACGTGATGCAGGGCTACTGGAATGCCCCGGACCTGACCGCCGCAGCCCTGAAAAACGGGTTCTACCACACCGGCGATATCGCCTATGCCGACGACGAAGGTTACCTGTTTATCGTCGACCGCAAGAAAGAGATGATCGTCTCCGGTGGCTTTAATGTTTATCCCACCGAAGTGGAAAACGCCCTCTACCACCACCCTGCAGTATTTGAAGCCTGTGTGGTCGGCGTACCCGATACTGATATGGGTGAAGCCATTAAAGCGGTTGTGGTGCTGAAGCCGAACCACTCTGCCAGCGAAGAGGAACTGGTGAAACAGTGTGGCCAGGAACTGGGCAAGTTCAAGAAACCCCATTCCATCGATTTTGTCAACGAACTGCCCAAGAACAACAGCGGCAAGATTCAGCGCAAGGCCGTCCGCGACCCTTATTGGGCGGGCCAGGAACGTCAGGTTTAAGGGCAGGAGCAGAGAAAATGAAACTGAACAAAGCCAATGCCGGAATTCCGGATGCTGAGTTTGCCGCCCTGCGACAGACCATGCACGACTTTATCTATAACGAGCTGATTCCCCTGGAGAAAGAGCAGGGACTGACCCCGGAGACCTGCTTCAGCCGGGAACAACTGGAACGAATCTGGAAACGCTCCCACGAGCTGGGTATTTACGGCTGCAACCTACCGAAGGAGTTTGGCGGGCTGGGCCTTTCCATCAGCCAGCTCTGTATCCTGAAAGAGGACGCTACCCACTCCAATGCCGCCCTCTACGGCTGTGTACTGGGTGAGAACGGCGGCCCTATGCGTATCGGATATATCCTTGGCCAGGCCACCCAGGAGCAACTGGACGAATACTTCCTGCCCACCGGCCGTGGTGAGCGTGCCGGCTGTTTTGCCCTGACCGAGCCTCAGGCCGGTTCCGATGCCACCCGCATTCAGACCCGTGCGGTCAAAGACGGCGATGACTATTTAATTACCGGACACAAGCGTTTTATCACCGCCTCCCGCACCGCTGACTACGCCATTGTCATGGCCGTCACCGATCCGGAGAAAGGTACCGATGGTGTTACCGCTTTTCTGGTAGATGCCAAGTCGGATGGTTATGAGATTGCTGGCGAATACCTGCCCATGTCCGGCCAGCATATCGATAATGATATTCACCTGAATAACGTCCGTGTACCGGCCCGTAATATTCTGGGTGGTCTGGGCAACGGCTTTAAGCTGGGTATGGGCCGCATCAATATCAACCGTCTGCTGCAGTGCCCCACTATGTTGGGTCATGCACAGTTCGCCTTTGAACGGGCAGTGGATTACGCCAACCGCCGGGAGCAGTTCGGTGGCCCGATTGCCCGGTTCCAGGCCATTCAGCATATGCTGGCGGATATGCAGACCAGTCTCTATGCCTGCCGCAGTATGATTGAAGCCACTGCCGCCAAGGCCGACCGTGGCGAAGATATTCGCAATGAAGCCTCCATGTGCAAGGTTTTCGTCGGTGAAAACGCCTTCCAGATTGCCGACAAGTCTGTACAGATCCATGGTTCTGTCGGTATGACTCAAGGTGACCCGGTGGAGTGGGTGTTCCGTCGTCTGCGTATGTTCCGGGTGCTGACCGGCTCCAGCGAAGTGCAGCGCAACACCATCGCCAAGGGCATTAATAAAGCCTGGAAAACCGCCAACCAGACCGAAGTCTGAGGCCATCGATGAATAACATGATGAACAATAACTGGTCGTTCCTGCACAATATCCGCATTATCGATATGTCACGTCTTCTGCCTGGGCCGATGACCACCCAGCTGCTGGCTGATCTGGGCGCAGAAGTGATCAAGATTGAAGAACCGAAAGAAGGCGACACAGGTCGAGTGCTGGGTAAAGATATGTTTGCCCGCCTGAACCGCAACAAGAAGTCTTTGACGGTGAACCTGAAAACCGAAGAGGGCAAAGATATCCTGCGCCAGCTGCTGGCCAGTGCCGACTGCCTGGTAGAAAGCTTTCGCCCCGGTGCCATGGAACGCCTCGGTTTTTCCTACGAACAGGTGAAAGAGATCAACCCCAGCCTGGTATACTGCTCCCTGAGTGGTTACGGCCAGACCGGTCCCTACGCTAACCGTGCCGGCCACGATATCGACTTTCTGGCTCTGTCCGGCTACTTCGGCGTTCCTTCTCAGGTGAATGACAAGATAGCCCGCCCCAAGGTGCGCCTCAGCGACTATGCCGGTGCCATGTATGCCGCCCTCTCCCTGAGCGTGGCCCTGGCCAGCGCCAAACAGTCCGGCGTGGGTCAGTACCTGGATGTGGCGATTCTGGATGCCATCAGTGCCTGGTCTGCCCCGCTGCTGCGGGTGGCCCATGAAGTCTGCGAAGGCGACCCTGATCGTATGCCTTTTGTAATGCCCGATAACGATATCTTCACTACCGCAGATGGTGAGCATCTGGCGATTGGCCTGTTTGAGAACAAGTTCTGGAAACAGATGGTGGAACTGCTGTCTGAAGAGTTCCCTGCCCTTGCTGACCCACGCTTTGCTAACACTAAACTGCGCAACCAGCATAAACAGGAAGTGAATGACCTGCTCTCCGAGGTGTTTGCCAGCAAAACCCTGGCCCAGTGGGATGAGCTGTTCAGTCCCACCGACCTGCCATGGGCACCGGTATTACGGGATATGCGCTTCTTTGACGACCCCCATATTCAGGCACGCGGCCTGATGCGTTCTCTACCCAGCCATGACGGTAAAGATGAAACCTTCCAGGTACGCTACCCGGTGAAATTCTCTGCCGGTCTGGATGATCTGCGCCTGCCTCCCCCTAATAAAGGCGAGCACACCGATGAGCTGCTGGAAGGCCTGGGGCTGGATCAGGATGCTATCGCAAAGCTACGCAACCAGGAGATTATCTGACCATGGCCGAAGCTTATATCTGCGACGGTGTTCGCACAGCCTTTGGCCGCTACGGCGGCAGCCTGGCCAGCGTACGCACCGATGATCTGGGTGCCGTTCCTCTTAAAGCCCTGATGGAACGCCACCCTGAACTGAACTGGAAACAGCTGGACGATGTCGTTTACGGCAATGCCAACCAAGCCGGCGAAGATAACCGTAATATCGCCCGTATGTCCGCCCTGCTGGCGGGTCTGCCCTGTGATGTGTCCGGTTCCACCGTCAACCGCCTGTGTGGTTCCGGTATGGATGCTATTGGAACCGCGGCCCGGGCCATTAAATCCGGCGAGGCGGAGTTAATGATTGCCGGTGGCTGTGAGTCCATGTCCCGTGCTCCTTTTGTGATGGGCAAGGCGGAAACAGCCTTCTCCCGTACCCCTAACGGCCTTTACGACACCACTATTGGCTGGCGTTTTATCAATCCGAAAATGGAACAGACCTACGGTGTGGACTCCATGCCGGAAACCGCCGAGAACATTGCCGAGCAATTCAACATCAGCCGGGAAGATCAGGATCGTTTCGCTCTGGTTAGCCAGCAGAAAGCGTCAGTGGCCCAGGAAGCCGGTCGTTTTCGACAGGAGATAGTTCCGGTCACCATTCCTCAACGCCGGGGAGAGGCGGTAGTTGTTGACCAGGATGAACACCTGCGCCCGGACACAACTCTTGAGGCACTGGCCAAGCTGAAAACCCCGTTTCGGTCGGGTGGTACAGTCACCGCCGGTAATGCTTCTGGCGTTAACGATGGCGCGGCAGCACTGCTGCTGGCCAGTGGCTCAGCTGTTGAGCAGTATGGTTTGAAGCCCAGAGCCAGAATCGCTGGTATGGCCTGTGCCGGCCTGGAGCCCCGTATTATGGGTTATGGTCCGGTGCTGGCGGTACAGAAGCTACTGAAGCGTACCGGACTGTCCCTGGAGCAAATGGATGTGATTGAGCTGAATGAGGCCTTCGCCTCCCAGAGTCTGGCCTGTGTGCGGGGACTGGGACTGGCGGACGACGATACCCGGGTAAATCCCAACGGTGGGGCTATTGCCCTTGGTCACCCTCTGGGAGCCAGTGGTGCACGGCTGGTACTGACGGCTCTGCATCAGCTGGAACAGACCGATGGCCGTTATGCCCTGTGCAGCATGTGTATCGGTGTCGGTCAGGGTATTGCACTGGTTATTGAGAGGATGTAATTCGCCTTTCTCAAGATATAAAAAAACCGGCTTTCGCCGGTTTTTTTATATCTTGAATGTTACTTCGTGTTGACCAAAGGCTTCCAGGTGTCACGCATATTGGCGATCAACTTCTCGCTTTCACCGGCATCCAGGCTGCTGCCGGGCAGGCCAGAGTTATTCAGCACCTGCAGATAACGCTTATCTTTGGCCGCTTCAGTAAAGGCTGCGGACAGCTTCTGCACAGTATCGTCACTCAGGCGATTCGGAGCCATAACCACAATGGGGCTGGAGACCTTAGAGAACTCCACACCCAGCTCTGCAGCGGTGGGAATGTCCGGTACCGCCGGGTGACGTTCGTCGGACAGCACCGCCAGCTGGCGAATATCTTTTTCAAAACCACGGCCAAGGTGGGCACCCATTACCGCAAAGTCCACCTGACCACTGATCAGCGCAGAACGTACGCCGGCACCGCCTTTAAAGGGAATATCCTTGGCTTTCAGGTCATTCTTCTGTATCAGGCCAACACCGGCCACATGCCAGGTATTACCACGGCCGGTATGGCCCCAGCGCAGGCTGCCGTTTTCCTTCAGCTTCGCAATCAGCTGATCCAGGGTTTTAATATCGGAACTGGCCGGAACGAACAAACCAGCAGTCAGCTCACCAATCGTCGCTACCTGCTTAAAGTCCTTGCTGGACACTACCTGAGGTTTGGCCAGGTTACGCAGTACCATGGAACCTGCCGAGGCCAGATAGAGGGCGTAGCCATTGGGCGGCTGACTGGCCACAAACCGACCGCCGATCAGGCCACCAGCGCCAGGCTTGTTCACCACCACCAAAGGCTGATCATTCAGGTACTCAGGTGCGACCTTGGACAATGCGCGGGCATAGGAGTCCACACCACCACCAACCTTGTAGCCCACAACCATATTAATAGGACGTGTAGGAAACTCTGCTGCCAGGGAAACGACTGAAGACACTGCCAGAGCGACAGCTGTCGTAAAAGATGTAATTCGGGAACGGTATTTCATAGCTTGCCTCTGAATTATTTTTGTAATGGCTCAAGTAGAAGCATTTAATATCCATTTTCACCATAACAAACACAGAGACACTGCAAGAAATAGTATATTCATATTCTGGCTATCTTTTTTTTATATACACATAAAAAGAAAAAATCTGGACAGAAAACTGCCTGATCTACCACTAACTTCCTGTCCATTCCGCTATAAAAAAACGATATAGCAGCAATAGAAATACTGTCTTTCCTTACGTCAAACCTCTCCTGATAGGATTTCGACCGATGCTCAAACATTAATAAAAACAGTAAATAACAGCAGATACGCATTATGAAAATAAAAACAGCTATTGGCTCGCTGGCTCTTCTTACATCGGGTTATTCCCAGGCCGCAGAAATTCAGATTCCAGATATAGACCTTAATTTCTATGGCCATATCAATCAGGCTTTAATGATTGTCGATAATGGTGATAAAAATGAAACCTATTTTGTCGACAACACCAACAGTGCAACAAGGCTGGGTATTAAACCCTCCTATAAATTCAGTGATAAACTGACGGTTGGTGCCCATATAGAGTACCAGTGGCAGTCCAACCCCTCCAATAAAGTTAAGCCTTCAGAAAAATCAATCAAAGGAGAATTCAAAGAAAGACATCTCAATGTCTTTGTTAAAGTCCCCTTCGGTAAATTATCCCTGGGTCAGGGCGATGGCGCAGCCAATGGTAATGTGGAACGCGACCTTTCCGGTACAAAAGTCATTGCTTTTACCAATCCGTCACTATTGGGTGGTGCCAGCACTTTTGGCAATTCAACAATAACATTGAGTAAAGCCATTACCGATCAGGATTTTGAAAGCCGCTATAAACGTCTACGTTATGATTCCCCCTCCCTGGGGCCTGCAGTTATTTCTGTCAGCCGCGGCGTGAAAGACAATAATGATGTCACCGAACTGGGGGTTCGCAGCAAATTCTCTCTGAATGGTAAGCTGGTAGCCGCTGCCGGTTTCTCCAACGAGAACAAGGGAGGTGTAACCGGAGACGAAAAAACCATTGGCGGCTCTGTCTCCTGGCTGCATACCAGCGGTTTTAACCTGACCGGTGCAATTTCCCGGGTCAGTGACAGCAACAAAGCCAACCCGGACTCTACCTTCAAATCCGTTAAAGTGGGTTATAAGAAAGGTAATCACGCAGTTTCTCTCACCTACTCTCTGGGCGATGACTTCGTTAAGAAAGGTGATAAAGCACGCAGTGTTCAGGCAGGCTACGTCTACACCCCCTATAAAATGATCGATCTGTATGCCGGATATGCCCACCATTCCTTGGATCGTTCCGGTTCCAGTTTTGATGATATTACCGTTGCCACCACAGGCATCCGTTTTAAATTCTGAGCTTTACTTTCCTGCCCATGCTTGTGACTCCTCTCATGGGATTTTTCAGCGCCTTTATGGCGCTGCTTTTTTTGAGGCCCTGAAGTCGTTGTTCTGGCACGCCAGATGTTTTCACCCTTAACTATCTGGCTCACTACATGCTCTGTATAACAGCCACGCAAAAAACCGCAACCTCTTGAATCTGAACCAGATAAAAGATGGTTACGGTTTCTGTATTTGGTCGGCGAGAGAGGATTTGAACCTCCGACCCCAACAACCCGAATGTTGTGCGCTACCAGGCTGCGCTACTCGCCGAATGACCGACGTGGCGCAGTGTCCTGCGTCGATGCGGAGCGCATACTACATATTCGTTATGGTTAATGCAACACGCTGCCCCGACCCCGCCGGCAGAATGAACTAGACTTGCCAACATTAACCTCCGTTCCAGATGTACTACCCATGATTCTCTTTCCCACCAATATCATCCGTTATTGCAGTTTCTTCTGTCTACTAATGCTGCTCTGCCTGAGCACAATTGCCAGAACGGAGCAGCCGAACTTTAACCGCCTGCTGGTGTTTGGGGACAGCCTGTTCGACGGTAACAATATGCACAGGCTCTCGCCCGATGAAATAGCACCAGCCCCCTGGTACCACAACGGAAATTACACCAACGGGGATGTTATGCCCGGATACCTGGCCCGGTTGGCCAATACTCTGGGCTTTACCATGGAATATCATAACTATGCCCGTGGTGGTGCCATGACCATTCGCAGCGGTTCCACAAATCCCATGTTTGCCGGTATACCCCTGCTGCAGAAAACCTACTCGGTCATGGAGCAAGTCTCCCTTGCCCCCGGACCATTTACAGATAAAGATCTGGTTTTCATTAACGGTGGTGTAGATAACCTGATGAACGTGGTTTTACACCTGGGTATCAGCAGCCTGCCGGATCTTCAGGTCGCCAAAGACCTTACAGAAATTACCGCTACCACTCTCGCCAAAGGCGCACGACATATTGTTGTGTTTAATATTCCCTCCCTTGAAGTCAGTCCCCTGGTCACCTCGACCGGGCACGCCTGGCCCCTTCGCTACTTTGGTTTTATAACCAAATATGTTCTGGGATGGCTGGCTCGCCATGAAAACCGCAAACTGGCGGATAATATTGCGGGCCTGCGCAAGGAATATCCCCAAGCCCGTATCTGGTTATATGACTCTTATACCAGGGGGAAAGACGCGAAGCAGAGTGGCAGGATTACTGTTGCCGGACAGACCTATACTTTCGCAGATACCACAACCCCCTGCCTGACAATGAACGATGGCTTCCCGGCCTTTGGCTATTTCCCCGCCATGGCATTCCCTTCCGGGCTCTCTACTGTTCTGAACCTGTGCTCCAACCCTGAAGACCATATGTTCTTCGACAGCATGCATCCCAGTTCACGGACCAACTTTATCTTCGCTATGGATTTACTACAGCTGATTTTTGGTGAAAATGTAAACAACAAACAATTGGTCTGGTGATTTAATACGATGGATTTGCCATCGCAGTAGACCCTGATGATCTGCAGCACCTACGGTGAAACCGGCGAGTCTGCCTTGGATGCATGCTCTGAAAAGCTTTGTAGAACAAACCGGACTCTCTGTTTTCTGAGATGATTCCGGTTATAAACTCTGGCCAAACCGTCTGTCCCGCTGACATTTCCCGCCCTTCGACTGGCAGGAACACTGTTCATTCCCGATACTGGGTTGCATCACGCTGCCCGGGTATACCGATTATTAACAGATCGCTCTCAAGAATCTGCACTCCAGACTATGACTCATGGAGCGCCGCGCCCAGGTCTTTTTCACTGGACAGGAATATGCCATGAATCATAACCCGTCCCCTCCCACCATACCGCACACTTTGATCGTGCTGGGATCTTTCCTGTTTCTGGCCTGTACCTTTACCACTGTCCTGCACCTTCCGGTTCTACTCGCTCTGTTTATTGGCTGGTTTCTGGTGATCGGCCTCGGTCTGCGCCTGGGTTACAGGTATCGGGAACTGGAAGAAGCAGCCACATTCGGTATTTTTGAAGGCATGCCCGCCCTGCTGATTCTGTTCGCTGTGGGGGCCATGACCGGTGCCTGGATTACCGGAGGCATAGTACCTGGGATTATCTATTACGGCCTTGCTACCATTCATCCGGTGTTTTTCCTTCCTACCACTCTTTTGATCTGCTCCATTACGTCCCTTGCCACGGGCACATCCTGGGGAGCCGCCGGCACCGCCGGTATTGCCATGATGGGTATTGGGGAAGGTCTGGGCATTCCACCAGCCTTAACGGCGGGGGCGGTACTTTCCGGTGTGTACTTTGGTGACAAGTTGTCGCCTCTGTCCGACAGCGTACTGCTGGCATCGTCCACGTCCGGGGTGGAAATCCGCGCCCATATCAAAGGTATGCTGCCCATCAGCCTGAGTGCCTATGTTATAACGGCTCTGATGTTCACGATGACAGGGTTATATTTCAGCGGACAGCATAATCTGGAACATATCCACCAGATCATGTCCCTGCTGGACGCCCGGTTCACCGTCACGCCCCTGGCATTTCTCCCCCCTCTTGCCGTACTGTTGCTGCTGGCCTTCCGCAAACCAGCCTTTCCTGTGATTGCCTTTGCCAGCCTGCTTGGCCTGGTGTTCGCAGTGATTCTCCAGGGTTCCCCTGTACCCGAAGCGATCAGAAGCTTCTGGAAGGTACCGGCTCTGCATACGGACATAGAGTTTATCGACAACCTGCTAAGCCGGGGAGGTATGCAGGATATTATGGAATCAGTCGCCATGATTACTTTCGGCCTGGGCTTTGGCAGCCTGCTGGTAAAGGTGGGCATTGTCGATATGCTGGCGGGAAAAATGAAAGAATTCATAAATAACGAAGCCCGATTAACCGGCTGTACTCTTCTCACTGCTTTCCTTGGCAACATGCTGGGCAGCGCTATGTATGTTTCATTGATTCTGACCACTAAACTGATGAGCAGTACCAGTGATGCCCTGGGAGCGGACAGGCGTCTGTTGTCCCGTAATACCGAGTTTGGCGGCACCCTTACCTCTGGCATGGTGCCCTGGAGCGACAACGGAATATTTATGAGCAGCATTCTCGGCGTCAGTACACTGAGTTACCTGCCTTTTATGTGGTTGTCCTGGATTGCTATCGGACTCGCATTCTGTGTCTCTTTATATCGCACCAAGCAGGGCACAACCACTACCTTTTCCGACAACAGTGATACCAGCCATCTACAGAACAACTCTCTGCTGGCCAAGAAGCAGCCCTGTGAGCCGTCTTGAGCAAGTATTCAAAACGGGAAAGACCACGGCTTTCCGGTCTGACCTGCGGGCGCTATAATCCGCGGCCATTTCCCTTGCCGATACAGCCACCATGAACACGACCGACACCCTTCTTCACATAAAGATTGGCCATTGGAACACCCTGGAAGTTATCCGGGAAAAGGAGTTCGGCGTTTTTCTGGAAGGTGGACAGTATGTCGATATTCTTCTGCCCCGGCGTTATGTCCCGGAAAACTGCCAGCCCGGGGATAAACTCAAGGTATTTATTTACCTCGACTCCAACGACGATGTTATTGCCACCACAGAGCAGCCACTGGCCACCCTGGATCAGTTCGCCTGCCTGAAAGTGGAAGAGGTCAACAAAGTCGGCGCGTTTCTGGACTGGGGCCTGCCCAAACAGCTTCTGGTTCCCTTCAGCGAACAGAAAAACCCCCTGCGCCCGGGCCAGTGCTGCGTTGTTTATATTTATCAGGAAGAGCGCAACTGGCGCATCGTCGCTTCAACCAAGATCGACAAGTTCCTGGACAGCAACCCCCGCTACCACCATGGCGATGAAGTCTCCCTGCTGATCTGCGACCGTACCGATATTGGTTACACCGCTATTATCAACAACAAGCATTTTGGAGTACTTTTCCATGGCGAACTGGAACGCCCGGTACGCATGGGAGACAGGGTTACAGGTTATATCAAACGGGTCAGGGCGGACAAAAAAATCGACCTGTCCCTGGAAAAGCCCAGCAACTACCGCTCAACCGACCTGGGCGGGCAGATTGTCGCAGTCCTGAAGAAGAACAAAGGTTTCCTGCCCCTTCACGACAAGAGCACCCCGAAGGAAATCAGCCAGTATTTCAAAACCAGTAAAAGAGCTTTTAAAATGGCGATTGGCGGACTCTACAAAGAGCGGAAAATCACCATTGAAGACAAGGGCATCCGCCTGCTGGATAAACACTAATCACCTAACTCAGGTTATTTATGGAACAGACTATGCGCACCCTTCGTACCGTTGTTTTCGGCCTTGTGGCCAGTATGTTCGCCATCTCTGCCCTTGCAGCGGAAAATGCCACACCTTCCCAGAGAACGGCTGATGCAAAAGCTTCAACTGTCAAAGTGGTAAATCCCCAGGTAACCATGGACACCAGCAAGGGGAAAATCGTTATCGAGCTGAATAAGGAAAAAGCGCCGGTAACGGTCAGAAACTTCCTGGAATACGTGAACAGTGACTTTTACAACGGCACTATTTTCCATCGTGTGATTCCCGGGTTTATGATTCAGGGCGGCGGCTTTAATAAGGATATGGGTCAAAAGAGCACCCAGGCTCCAATTCGCAACGAGTCCTTCAATAGTCTGCGCAACCTGCGGGGCACCATTGCAATGGCCCGTACTAATAACCCTGACAGCGCCACCAGCCAGTTCTTTATCAACCTGTCGGACAACAGCTGGCTGGACAGTACTCCTGGCAAGCCTGGCTACGCCGTTTTCGGCAAAGTCATCAGTGGGATGGATGTCGTTGACCAGATTGCCAAAGTGAAAACCGGTCGCAAGGGCCTGCACAATGATGTGCCTGAAGAACCCATTATTATTCGCGGGGTCACCGTGACCACACCAACAGGGGCCAGCAAAGATAAGGCCACACCCAATACATAGTCCTTTAAAGTGACTTTCCTGGCGGTTATGCCATTAACCGTGCCATAACTGTCACCACTTCGTCATCAGGGAAAAACGCCGTCACTTTCAAGGCCAGGGCTGTATCTACCCCAGGATCTGCCAGGGGGCGTGACTCTGCCAGCCAGTCTGACAGGCATGTTACCGGTTTATCGAAACAATTAGAGCAGGAGACTGCCTGAATTAATAATCACGGACAGATTTCAAGGAAGCAGATCATGGTAAAGGCTCAAGGCGTACGGGTCCCCTCCCCCGAAATTCCCGTGACAGGGGAAGGCAGAGGCGCAATCCCCACAGGCCAATGGAACAAGCGTGTGGTGACGCCACTGTCTGTAGTCAGAAGCACACTGATCTTATCACTGGCGTCTTTTGTCGCCTACCAGATGTATCCATACACCCGGGCCTTACTGCCCCAGGACAATAACACTACTTCGACCATGGCGTATGCTTTAAAAATCTGCATCTGCTCACTCTCATCCTGGCTGACCAGTATTTTTTCTTCCCGTTGGCTGATTGAGACCAAGATTCTGCCGGATCGTCGGATTAAGCCTGAGCATCAGTTTATCCAACCTGCATCAGCGCCACAGGAAACTAAACAACCGGTGAAAATTTCTGCCTCTGCAGACACCGACCCTGTTGTAGAAAATGCGCCTGAAAACAGCCCCCAGGAAAATCCAATGGCAAGCTGGCAGCAATTGCAGCGCGCTACCTGTGAGAGAGAAGCAAAATACTGCACAACTGTCCCTTACCCAGTGGCGAGCCCCAGGAGGCCCGCTGGTTCAAGGACGTTGATGTCACCTGTCATGATGCACTATCACATGCAGCTGCAAAGCCCTCATAAGTTGGATACCCTGCTGTTGCGCACCTGAGTCACAGCAGCAAATTAAGCGGTACTATCGTGATGGGCACGCTTACCGGTAATGTTCCGGTAGAAATACTTAAGTTTCTCCAAGTCTTTATCGTAATTCCCGGAAGGGAAAAACATAGGGCCAATCCCACCAACCTTGTGCTTGAAGTCCAGGTAACCCTGGGCAATTGGCACACCGGCATCAGCGGCCACATGGTAAAAACCACTCTTCCACTTCTGCACTTTGCTGCGGGTACCTTCGGGGGGAATGGCAACTACCAGCTCCTGGCAGCGGTTAAATTCATCCACCATCTGCTGTACCAGACCATTGCTCTTGCTGCGCTCTACGGGAATCCCCCCCAGCCAGCGCATAATCGGACCCATAGGTCCACGGAACAGTGAGGCTTTGCCCATCCAGAACAGTTTTATCCTGAGGCGAAACGCCACAGCAAGAGTGACAGGAAAATCCCAGTTACTGGTGTGGGGCACCGCAATCAGGACATATTTTTTCTCTGTGGGGGCCTTGCCCTCTACCTTCCAGCCGGTCAGTTTCAGGGCCACCCAGCAGATCATCCGAAAAGCCTGTGCCACCACCGGTGTATCAAAAATCGTGCGTCGCATACTTCTATTTATTGTGACCCAAGAAAAGAGAGATGAATTATATATCTTGCTCCCCTGCTCTTTCTGTGACATTTAGTTACATAATAATCAACATTATTGACATAGCCCATCCCACCGGTTATGAATTGGTCAGCCGACACTAAAAACAACTATTGTCGCTTACCTCCCGAGTATAAAAATAATACGGAGTGTTTTCCCATGCGTCTTACCCAGGCCATAAACCGGAATGCCAGGAACCATCCGGACAAGGTCTCTACTATAGATGGAGACCGTATACGTACCTTTGCTGATACCAAAGACAGAATCGCCAGCCTTGCGGCGGGAGTGATCCGTCTGGACCTTCAGCCAGGTGACCGGGTCGCTATCCTGGCATTGAACTCTGACTACTATTATGAAATCTTCCATGCCACCCCCTGGGTTGGCGCTGTTATTGTCCCCCTGAATACCCGCTGGTCCCTGAAGGAAAATCTCTATGCCATGGAGGATTCCGGAAGCCGGTTCCTGTTTGTGGATGACAACTTTCTGGAGATGGGGCAAGCCATCGCGGCTGAGTGTCCCCAGCAGGTCACCCTGGTGTATATGGGCGACAAAGCACCGAAAGGTCTGCTCCATATGGAGGAGCTGATTGAATCCGCCGAACCCATGGAAGAAACCAACAGCGATGTCGACAGTCTGGTGGCCATTGTCTACACCGGGGGCACCACCGGATTCCCCAAAGGTGTTATGCTCTCACACAAGGCCATCTGGAGCAGCAGCATCAGTTGCTGTGTGTCCTGGAAGTTTGAGAAAGAACACCGCTATCTCCACGCCGCCCCCATGTTCCATATGGCTGACATCTGCGTGTCCGTCGCGGCCACAGCCATGGGCGACACCCATATCTTTATCCCGGGCTTTACTCCCGCTGGTGTGGTAAAAGCCATTGAGCACTACCAGATCACCAACGTTCTGCTCGTTCCCACCATGATCTCCATGCTGCTCACCGAGCCTTCTTTGGAAAATCATGATCTGAGCAGTCTGGAGCGGGTCTGTTACGGAGCGTCCCCCATTACCGAAGCTACCCTGCGCCTGGCCATGGAAAAGATCCCCAGCGCCAGCTTTGCCCAGATTTATGGCCAGAGTGAAATGGGGCCGGTTGTCACCCTGTTGTCCCCCGAAGATCACTGCTTCGATAAAGACAAGGTTCACCGTCTTCGCTCCGCCGGTCAGGCGATGATGGGCGTGGATATGAAAATCGTCGACGAACAGGGGAAAACCCTGCCCAGCGGCAAGATCGGGGAAATCATCGCCAGAAGCCCCGGCAATATGCTGGGCTACTGGAACAAGCCTGAACAGACCGAAAAAACTCTGGTGGATGGCTGGGTGTTTACCGGGGATGCCGGTTATGTGGATGAGGCCGGTTACCTGTTCCTGGTGGACAGAATCAAGGACATGATCGTGACCGGCGGCGAAAATGTCTTCTCCACGGAAGTGGAAAACGCCGTGGCCCGCCATGACGCCGTTCATGAAGTAGTGGTTCTGGGTATTCCCAGCGAGAAATGGGGTGAACAGGTCCATGCCATTGTCCGGCTGATGCCGGGTCAGAGCGTGGATGAGAAAACCCTGATCGCCCATTGCCACGAGTGGATTGCCGGGTACAAATGCCCCCGCAGTATTGAGTTCCGGGAAGAGCCATTCCCTATCACCGGAGCGGGCAAAATCCGCAAAGTCGATCTGCGCAAAACCTACTGGGATGACTCTGAACGTAGGGTTAACTAAGAGCCTTTGGCGATTCTGTTACCTGGGTGTTTCTGTTGGTGACACCCGGGTCACACTTCCAACATAATACTTTCACAATCTGGTAA
This sequence comes from Parendozoicomonas sp. 209JJ7-1, assembly GCF_058147085.1. Taxonomy (NCBI): domain Bacteria; kingdom Pseudomonadati; phylum Pseudomonadota; class Gammaproteobacteria; order Oceanospirillales; family Endozoicomonadaceae; genus Parendozoicomonas; species Parendozoicomonas sp. 209JJ7-1. Next base: position 112,903 of record NZ_JBYVJU010000005.1, read on the forward strand.
TACGTTCCCAGCATAATGCATTCAAAACGTAGCTGATGACAGGGGCGTTATATCTTTTTTGAAAAAACTGGCACAAGCCCTGCTACAAATCGTTATGAACTGTGGAGAGTTGATGATTCTCTATCATTTATCAACAAAAAATAACAGGCATATGGATATGCTAGCTCTGTCGCCTGCACATTTTTGGTACCTTTTTGCAGTAAATCGTAGCTTTAATTAATGGACCACTGCTTCCGGAGCCGTTATGAGCAAACCCCAAATCAATCATATGATCGCCTATCTGCAGCGTATCGGAGTCAAGCTGAACAGCCTTGACCCTCGTCGCGTAGAAGCCGAATACTTTCGCAAAATCTATAAGGTTCAACCGCGAGAGCAGGCTCTGAAAACAAATAGCCGCTCCACCGGGCAAAAAATCCCGGAGTCTTCCGCAAAGAGCCTGATTTCATAAATGATTGAAAAGAAATGAACGTGGGTACTGCAGTTTTATAGTGATGAAAACTGCGGCATTTTTTTGACCTGTATCCAGCTTTATCCCTCTTCCTGCCAGGACGCCCTGTCAACCCAGCCCGATACTGGCCACCCTCCTCCAGATAATTATTCAGCGTGCCCGCCTATGGCCGAAGGCTCTTACTCAGCCTTTTCCTCCTATGGCATAAGGAAGTTTGTTATGAAGCATGCTTTTTTGACCCTGTTTACCGTTTCCAGCCTGCTGTTATCCACCCTGTCGCCCCCGACTTTGGGTGACACCCACCAATGCCAGTCCCTGTTTCAAAGTAACAAACACGCCGATGCCCTGATCCAGTGCCGTTCAGCCGCCCAAAATGGTGATATGGAAGCAGCCTGGCTTCTTGGACAGATGAACAGCCAGGGGCTGGGCACCCGGAAGAACGAAACCAAAGCCCTGGACTGGTTTCGTCAGGCCGCCACCAGTGGTCATGCGGACTCCCAGTACAATCTGGCAGTGATGCTGGATATGGGCCAGGGAACAAAGGAAAACAATACCGCGGCTGTGAACTGGTACAACAAGGCCGCAGAGCAGGACCATATCCACGCCCAGCATAACCTGGCGCTGATGTATGCCCACGGCGAAGGGGTTGAACAGGATTACCAGACAGCCCTGAAGTGGACAAAGAAGGCCGCTAACAACGGCTTGGCCGAATCCCAGTACCTGATGGGACAGATGTACCGTGCCGGTGGTGAACTTGTGGAATCAGACCCCCAAAAAGCCCTGTCATGGTTTACCCGGGCGGGAGAGCAGGGCCATATTAAATCCCAGGTTATTCTCGGCCTGTCCTACGCCAAGGGCCTGGGTACCGATGTAAACCCGGATCAGGCCAAAGACTGGTCCCGTCAGGCGGCCTTTCAGGGCAGCCCCCAGGCCCAGTTTCTGCTGGGTATTCTTCATGCCCGGTACAGTGAAGATAACCAGGACCTGCAACAGGCCGCCGCCTGGCTGACAGTGGCTCTGGCAGCCGGATTCTCTGCGGCCATGGAACCTCTGCAAAAAGTGACCGTCCGGCTAAGCAAAGATGAATACCAGGAAGCCCAGGAAAGCGCTCAGGCTATTATTGATACCATTCGCCGCCAAAGACCCAGACAGGGGGCCTAAGCGGTTTTGAGTTACGAATAAAAGACTGACTGCTCACATAGTTATTAAAGCAGCAGGGGAAGCGCATTTCCCGATGGGGAATATAATTATCGCAGTAATAAGCGTAATACGCAGATGCCTGCTGTCCTGCACCCAAGGCCAGAAAAGCGAATAATAAAAGCCAGCATATCCCACATGTTTTTGCCTCCGATAATGAAACAAGGTCTTGTACAGCAAATGATAAGCGTGGTCTGCTCCAGGATCTCCAGGAGAAAAGGTTCCCACAGGCAGTATTGACAATTAAACATGTACGGGAAAAACAAGGTAAGCTATCCCGATACAAGCAGACCAGAAAACCAATGTCGGCTATGACTATACCGGAAAAACCAGGTAACAAACGCCTGTTGCTGAACTGCGATATGGGCGAAAGCTACGGCCCCTGGACAATGGGCATGGATAAACAGATTATGCCGTCTATTGATATGGCCAATATCGCCTGCGGCTTTCATGCTTCAGACCCGGACATCATGGCTCAGACTGTACGCTGGGCTGCAGCCAACCAGGTACAGGTTGGCGCGCATCCTGGTTACAACGACAAAACCGGTTTTGGACGTCGCTCTATTTCCCATACTCCGGAACAGATCACCAACCTGATTCTCTACCAGGCAGGAGCCCTGCAGGGTATCTGTTCACAGTCTGGAACAGATATCCGTTACATCAAACCCCATGGTGCCCTGTACCACGATATGATGAACCAGGAGCAGGTCTTTATCGCCATCCTGGCCGCTGCAGCCGCTCTACCCGGTAAGCCTGCTGTTATCATCCAGGCCATGGTTGATAACAGCCGTTACCAAACCCTCGCCAGTGAACATAATGTCCCACTTCTTTTTGAAGCCTTCGCCGACCGCGCCTATAACAATGCCGGGCAACTTGTTGCCCGCTCACAGCCCGGCGCTGTGTTCCATGATCCGAAACAAATCTGTCAACAGGTCAGGCAACTGCAGGAACAAGGCTCCTTAATGACTGTTGAGGGCAAAGAGCTTTCCCTGAAGGCAGACACCCTCTGTGTTCATGGGGACAACCCGGAATCCATGGCCATTATTCACCAGCTTCGGAAACTGCTTCTCTCATGATAGATATACAACCGGTTTCTGAGGACACGCTGATTATCTACCTGGCCAGAAAACCAGATCCGGAACTGTCGGTTTTTATTGGATTTATAAGTCAGAAAATCAGGACAGAACCCGAACTGAATCTTGTGGAAGTCATCCCCTCTTATATATCCGTATTTATCCAGTTTGATCTTCTCACCACCAGCTATAGTGCTGTCAGCCAGAAAATTCAGGCAATTATCAATTCTGAACGCAGCACGCAAATAAGCGACATTGGAAAACTGATAGAACTGCCCGCCTGTTATCACCCTGAGCTGGCACCGGATCTGGAACAGGCCCTGACCACAACAGGGATAGATGAAAAAGAATTTATCTCTCTCCATTCCGACCGCGAATACAGGGTGTGTGCCATAGGCTTCGCACCGGGTTTTGCCTTTCTTGGCAATATTAATGAGAAAATCGTCCTGCCCCGCCACGCCAGGCCCAGGGCAGAAGTTGCTGCTGGCAGTATTGGCATTGCTGGTATGCAGACGGCTGTTTATCCGGACACGTCCCCGGGGGGCTGGCAGATTATCGGCAACTGTCCCCTCCAGTTATTTAATCCGTCCAGACAGCCAATGTCGCCTTTTCAGGTAGGCGATCGTGTTCGTTTTACTCCAATCAATAGAAAAGAGTTTCAGGCCCTGAAACAAAACCGGAGTCACAGCAGTCAGTTATGAGTGAAGTCAGTGGGTTATCTGTGATTCAACCGGGTTTCCAGACCCTGATTCAGGACAGTGGTCGTAAGGGCGCTGGTTACCTTGGTCTGAGCCAGGGGGGCGCTGCTGATGAATTGGCCAGTCGCTGGGCCAATTACCTTGTGGGGAATTCCATTAACGACACCGTGGTTGAAATTATTCTGGGGCAGCTTGCTCTGCAGGCCCGGGGAAAAATAACCATTGCCCTTACCGGTGCGGATATGGCCGCCACCATCAATGATAGAAAGGCGGAGAACTGGTGCACTCATATACTGTCTGATGGAGATATTCTGCAGTTCAGCGGCGCACGTACGGGAGTATTCACTTACCTTGCCATTGCCGGTGGTATTGATATCAAACCCCAGCTGAACAGCACTTCCACTGTCGTACGTAATCGCCTGGGCGGTTTACATGGTGATCCCTTGCAAACCGATGACTTTATTCCCTGCCTCAATGCTGAAAAAGCTCCCGCCTTGATACGGCAGACACCCGTTCGTTATATTCCGAATTACCGGGAAGATCTTAATCTGCATATTATCGAAAGCTATCAGCATGACGAGTTTCCCAGCCGGATAAAAAACCAACTGTACTCCGGAGAATTTCAGATCAGCCAGCGCTCCAACCGTATGGGGTGCCAGCTTGAAGGCCCTGATCTCAGCCACACTCTTCCGGATCGCCCTTCAGAAGGCATCGCAGCCGGCGCAGTGCAGATTCCTGGAAGCGGCCAACCTCTGATTCTGCTCAGGGACCGGCAGACCATCGGCGGTTACCCAAAATTCGGGTGCATTATCCGGGAAGATATCAGTGCTCTGGCCCAACGCCGCCCGGGTGACCGGATTCATTTTATTCCCCTCTCTTCGGACAAAGCCAGGAAAAGGTGGCTGGCCTTTGAAACTTTCTTTGGACAATGAATTCTGCCCAAAAATTCAGTCAGCAAGCCTTTACAGATAAGCCTCCCGGAATAAACCGGGAGTCATTCTGTATCCCCGGTGATTAAGCAGATAAACCGTTGCACTGCCTTGGTTAATGGAAGCCGGGACTTTCTACGGTCTGACAATTGACTGACCGAAACAAGAGGGTATGCTTGCCTGCCAATACTCAACAACAATCATGAAGTTACCATATGAGCCAGTTTGAAAATGTCACCATAGCCAAAGCCGCTAATGTTTACTTTGATGGCAATGTCACCAGCCGTGCTATAACCTTCCCCAATGGTGAAATCAAAACTCTGGGCATTATGATGCCTGGCTCCTACAAGTTTGATACCTCTAAAAAAGAGCTGATGGAAATTACCAGCGGCTCTGTAGAAGTGCTGTTGCCGGAATCCTTTGAATGGCTGAAGGTGAATAGCGGGGAAAGCTTTGAAGTGCCGACCAATGCTGAGTTTAATATTCGGGTACTGACCCTGACTGATTATTGCTGCTCCTATCTCGATAATTAATACTTAGGCAGCGTTGCCTAACCCTGTCGTAAGCCCCGGTAACATATCTGGAGCTTACGGTAATGAAAACGGTCAGTCCTTGTTTATTGTTAAGCACTCCTAACTTTTTCGTCACTGTAACCAAAGCGACTGCCTCTTAATGTCCTTTTCTATTCTTCTGAGGAGAACAGTGACCATGTCAGTCAGTGCATATGTACAAGACTCCCCTCCTGTCAGTTTTCGAGCGACCCTGATTCTGAATAAGAAACAGTGGGGCAGGTTTAGTAAACGCACCGTAGAACAGGTGGACTGTATATTTCACCTGAATGAAGGACGGCTGACAGCACGCAGTGACAAACAGCAAGAGCTTATATCCATCGCTGATTCCCGGGTTGTTGGCCTGGCACCACCCGGCCAAACCGCGCCAACAATTTCAGCACTGCTCTACTTTTCAGGGGAGAATGAAAAAATGAGACTGAACGAACAGTCCATTGCATTTGCCACCCCTGACGACCTCACATCGGCCAGATCATCCCTGCTGCAAAGCCTCTATAGCAATCCCGAAGGGCTTAAAGAACATCAGGTTATCGCTGTCGTCAACCCTGCAAAAGGCAAGAGAAAAGGTGAAGAAATCTGGCACAAGAGTGAGCGCACACTCAAAGCCGCTGGCATGACTGTTCTGGAGACTTATATTACTGAAAATAACGATACAACCATTGCCTATCTGCAGGAAAAACAACATGAACTTTCCCGGCTGCCGCAACAACCTATCTACCTGGCTGTCGGTGGTGATGGCACTATTCAGGCTATTATCAACGGCTGTACCAATAATGGAAAAGAGCAGCGGAGTATCACTGTCGGCACTATTCCCATTGGCGGTTCCCATGGGGTTGCCGCATCCCTGAGCCTGAAAGCTCCCCGCGCTTCGGATTATGCCACTTACTCCTTCCTGCAGGCCGTCCGCAGAAATATCCGCCAGGATATTTATCCACTGCTCTGCATCAGTGAAAACCCTAGAGGAGAAATCACTGAACAAAGGCTAGCTATAAATGGCTCTGATGGAGCTTTTATTCGGGATATGGATCTTACAGGCACAGCAGCAGAAGCAAGGGGGAAAAACAAAACTGCAGCTATGGCAAGTCAAGCCTTTTCATTTGTCGTGTCTCCCCCAGCCTACAGATACAAAGTAGAAACCACCGGAGAGCCAGGCAGAGACGCACCTTCAACGGAAAATACTGCTTTTCAGGGGTATCATCTGGTGGCTGCCTTTAATCTCCCTCTTGAAGGTTTTGGCTATCCCCTTTCCCCAACCGCCCACTCGAATAAGCCTGAATTTATATTTCAGTCTGTAAAAGAGCGAGAACTCCCAGATCTAAAAGACAGATTTCAAATGCTTACCGGCCTTGGCAGACCTGGCTCATTGTATGAAAGAACAGTCAGCAGTGAACCTGTAACTGCGGTAAGAATTACCAAAGTTGATGAAAGGGATGAAGATAAAGCTTTTACCGTCGATAGTGAGGCCGTCACGGCCCACTCCTATCACATCAAGAGCTGGTCTCACCCGATTCGTATGGTGGCATTGGAAAGTGTTCCCGCCAGAACCTGAATTGTAAGCACAAAATGATGCAGAACAGGCACTATTTAAAAACATCAAGAAGGACAATAAAAAACAGGAGACCTGAGTCTCCCATTCAATCATTCAATATTTCAATCGGATTACTGAATACCTGCGGCCTTACGTACTGCCTCAGCCAGGCCTTCACCCAGGTCCGCAGGCTGCAAAACCTTACCATTTACAAAGAAAGCCGGGGTTCCGGTTAACCCCAGACGCTCCGCTTCAGATTCCGCACGGGCCACTTTCTTTTCCGGACGATCAGATGCGAGACAGGTATTAAAAGCATCCATATCCAACTCTAACTGTTGAGCCAGGTTTACCCTGGATTCATCATTCAAAGCAGATTGCTGGGCATAAGCCGCTTTATTGTAATCCCAGAAACGACCCTGCTCGTCTGCGCAGACAGCACCCAGAGCCACTTCACGGGAAATACCGGTACTATTAATGGGAAAATCCATATACACCAGCTTGACCTTATCGCCCACACTTTCCATCAGCTTATCCATAGTTTCAGCGGCATGGGCACAATGGGGGCACTGATAATCGGCAAATTTCACCACTGTGACTTTCGCGTCCTTATTGCCTTTAAAGGGGAAACCGCTGATATCGATCACTGTCAAAGGTGCTTCAGGTTCAATAAGGGTCACCTTCATACCCATTTCACTGCGCAGCCGCTCGGTCAGTTTTGCACGTTTAGCCTGCATATCCTGGCTGATAAGGAAGTTACTTATACGATCTTTAACCTCTTCAAAAGGTACAGGAATACGCTCCTTGTTCTCATCATAAAAGCGCTGCACGTCCTCGTCTGAAGGCGTATTCAGATCCAGCACCTCCATAAGCACATCTTCCCGACTTTTGCCGCTAGCCTGCACTTTATCCTGAACAAAGATTTCACCGGCAGAGCTGGCCAGAATCTCACGTTTCCTACTCCAGGCATCTTTATCCACTTCATAAAGAGCACGGCCTGCGGCGGGAGGCAAGTCATTCACTGTGTAGTCTTTTCCCAGCAGAGACAGCACAACCTCCCCGGAAGAAGTGTTGTCACCCTGCATATAAAGGGCATATGTTAATCCCACACCGAGGACAACACCAAAAGCCAATGCGATTAGCACACGTAGATTCATAGGAATGTTTCACTGTTTTGTATTTATTCCTGAAAATCCTAGGCAGTCGGGCTCCTCGGGTCAACCCACAGAGCAAAATTCGTACAATTCTATACAAACCCTTTCATCACAACATCACCATTCAGACAGCCCCGATGAAACGCCCTTTGGAAACAGGCAGTACATCAGATACCAGAATTATTAATTCGGGCTTATTCCCCAGTTCTCTGACACTCTACCTTTAAACCATCGGGCAACTGTCGAATAACAGAATCCGTAAAATCCATACTGATAAAACCTGACAACTACATAAAATTGTATTTACCACTCAGTACATCGAGAATATCCTTACTGTCCGGTCAGGACAACAGAAACACATGACCACAATGAAAAGCAGTTATCGTAACTGGACACGCCAAGTGATTCTGGCCACCGCCTTGTCCATCGCCACAAACGCACAAACCACGGACTGCAAATCTATCATTCTATCAGGCCCACCGGATTTTCCTCCCGCTGTCTGGAGTGATTATATTGAGATTCACGGGGCGGCCAGAGACTTACTGCAGACTGCCCTTGAAAAGCAGGGCATTAAAATTGTCACAGACCATGTTGGCGGTTACAGGCGCGTCTTGAAATCCCTTAAAGAAGGACGCATACATCTGGCCCTGGGCATTCCTAATGACGACAGTACCAGCCAATACGCAGACTTTATCGACGAACCCCTTTACAACCACAGTCTGACGGTTCTGGTACGGCGTAACAGCACTATAAACCCAGCCAGCTGGGAAGACCTCGCCAACCTGAAAGGTGCCATGCCCGGAGAACTTTCTATCAAGAACGTCTTTGCTCCTGATTCACATCCAAAAGCTCTGATCCGCACATTTACGCCAAATCTTGCCCTGAAAATGCTGTCCATTGGCCGCGTTGATTACACCATCTATCCCACCATTCAGGATGACCTTTTTGTTTCCCTCCTTAATCTTGAAGGCCAGTTTCGGAAAATCCCCCTGACCAGTCAGAATATTCCCTTACATGCGGCTATCTCACGCAACACAAACTGCAACATCCCTAAGCAGGCTATTACGGAATCGTTGCGGGATCTAAAGAAATCAGGACAGGCAGAACAGATAATTAATGACAGTCTGTATAAATGGATGAATTATCAGCTAAAAAAAAGGGATAAGAAGAAGTAGGCCAAAGAAGCTCGCAATCAATGCTTCAGATAAGTGGGCAAGGTGTTGAGGGTTCTCCCCCCTGAAGGGCCGGTTGCCATCTTTTTTTCATAATCTTCACAAATCGCAAGATAGCGGGACAAAACATTTAAAGGCAGGTCACGCCAGTTGTAATAGGTATTCTCCAGCGCATTATTCAGTAATACCTGGCCAATAAAAGCTGTACGTCCACATGCTGAGTCTGCGGGATACAAAGCTTCAATTCCATCAAGAATTCTTTGTGTTTCCTTGCTCATACTCTGTTCCAAATCGACCCCTTTGCCTTATTGTAGGCAGAGGAAGAATGGACAACATCTTTATATAGCCAAACCCTCTTTGAGATTTCTTGTTATTTCCTTTAAAAGCAAAAAACCCACCTCCTATGGAGGCAGGTTTTTATTGGTAGGCGGTACTGGAGTCGAACCAGCGACCTCTGCCATGTCAAGGCAACGCTCTAACCAGCTGAGCTAACCGCCTAAAATTTTTTAACTTCCTTTTGGTAGACGGTACTGGAGTCGAACCAGCGACCTCTGCCATGTCAAGGCAACGCTCTAACCAGCTGAGCTAACCGTCTGCAAATGACGCCGCGTAAGATACCGTCGGAAGCGCCAAAACACAACCCCCTACAGCTATTTTCACCCTGGCAGATTACCCTCTGCGTCAATTCTTTGCCAGCATTTCCCTCTATATGGCCTCACTATTGCGACCAGGTAATCGATTGACTACACCTTGAAATGAACACCCAATACCGGAGTACACGAGTATGCTTAAGAAGTTACTATCAACAGTATTTATTTCCTCTGTTTTAATCCTTTCACCAGCCTGGGCATCTGAATCACAGCCCCAGAAAGTGAATATCAATACAGCAAGCGCAGAAACCCTGGATAAAGAATTAAAATACGTAGGCGCAAAAACAGCCCAGAAAATTGTTGATTACCGCAAAGAACATGGAAATTTCAAAACACCTGAAGAAATGACCAAAGTACGCGGAATTGGTTTACAGATCATCGAAGCTAATCGTACTATTCTAACAACAGAATAATCTTCCTTTCAGACAAAAGCCGCCTGCAAAGGTGGCTTTTTCATTTCTATAGAATTATTACCACCTGAGGCATCGTCTCAAACAATCAAGAGCCAATAAAATCCTACTTAATGCACATAACCTCACTAAATCGTGATACTGGAAAATATTCAGTAATATAGAAATAAGAACCATTCAGAATGGTTAATGAGGAAACGAGGGCATAAAAAATCTGGCTCCCCGAGCTGGACTCGAACCAGCGACCCAATGATTAACAGTCATTTGCTCTACCAACTGAGCTATCGGGGAATCACCATTAAAGTGTGGCGCAGTTTACTAATCCACACATTGATGGTCAATATCATAGATGAAGAAATAAAGGCCAGAAGAGAAAGCCTGCTGACCGTACCCTTACAGGTTTACTTCGCCAGGAAAGCTTCCAGACGATCAATCGCCTTATCAAGGTTTTCCAAACTGGTGGCAAAGGACAGCCTCATATACCCTGGAGTGCCAAAGGCTGAGCCAGGTACCAGAGCAATACCCGCGCCCAGCAGCGCTTCTGCGTAATCGACATCAGACTCATAACCAGCCTTTTTCATCGCGTCAGAAAAATCGGGAAAGCTGTAAAAGGCACCATCCGCCGGAAGGGTGCTGACACCCGGCAGAGTATTCAACCGCTTAAGCACATGGTCATGACGCTCTTTAAATACGGAGACCATCTCCTTCACACACTCTTGGGAACCATTAAGCGCTGCTTCCGCAGCAGCCTGAGCAATGGAACAAGGGTTGGAAGTACTCTGAGACTGGATCTTCTTCATGCTCTTTACCAGCCACTCAGGTCCACCCACATAACCAATGCGCCAACCGGTCATGGAGTAAGCCTTGGAGACTCCATTCATCACCACCGCGCGGTCATACAGCCCAGGGCAAACATTAACGATATTGGCAAAAGGCTCATCCCCCCAGAGGATATGCTCATACATATCATCGGTCGCCACCATCACATTGGGGTATTCCAGCAGCACCTCACCCAGAGCCTTAAGCTCAGCCTTGGTATAAGCCATCCCTGTGGGGTTAGACGGACTGTTCAATACAAACAGACGGGTTTTCTCAGTCAATGCTTCGCGCAACTGGGAAGCTGTAATTTTGAAGCGCTGCTCAGCACCCGTTTCAACAATCACCGGCACACCTTCAGCAATACGCACCATATCCGGATAAGACACCCAGTAAGGGGCAGGAATCACCACCTCATCACCGGGGTTCAACAGCGCCAGCGCCATATTAAAGAAACTGTGTTTACCACCGGCAGACACCAAAATCTGTGACGGTTTGTAATCCAGATTATTATCTCGCTTAAACTTGCCAATAATCGCCTGCTTCAGCGACGGCGTGCCATCCACGGCCGTGTATTTAGTCTGACCAGCATGAATCGCTGCAATGGCCGCCTCTTTAATATGGTTCGGAGTATCAAAATCCGGCTCACCTGCACCGAGGCCGATAATATCTTTCCCGGATGCTCGTAATTCTGCAGCACGTGTGGTCACGGCCAGTGTAGGTGAAGGCTTGACCGCCTGCACTCGCTGGGAAAGTTGTTCTGCCACTTCTTATCTCCCCTTGAAATCCGTGGATGACTTTATTTCGCTGAAGGCTTTATTTCGCTGAAGGCTCCATGCAAACTGATGTATGATACCCCACCATGACTGCAGCAGGAACCCGATGACCCAGAGTTCACCCTCTCTCGAGGTGGTTTCACCGTTTAAACCCGCCGGAGACCAGCCCGGCGCCATCAAAACCCTTGTCAATGGTGCTCTGTCGGGCCTTGCCTGCCAGACACTTCTCGGTGTAACCGGTTCCGGCAAAACATTTACCGCCGCCCACGTTATCGCCAGCCTTCAGCGCCCCACCCTGATCATGGCCCCCAACAAAACCCTGGCGGCACAGCTCTATGGTGAGTTTAAAGGATTCTTCCCAAAAAACTCCGTGGAGTATTTTGTTTCCTACTACGACTACTACCAGCCCGAGGCTTATGTTCCGTCATCAGATACATTTATAGAAAAAGACGCATCCATTAACGAACATATTGAGCAGATGCGGCTTTCTGCCACCAAGGCACTGCTGGAACGGGAAGATGCCATCATCATTGCAACAGTCTCATCCATCTATGGCCTGGGCGACCCCAAGTCCTACCTGAAAATGATGATGCACCTCGATAGAGGAGACAGAATAGATCAGCGGGGTGTTCTGCGCCGCCTGGCAGAGCTTCAATACACCCGCAATGATATGGAACTGAAGCGGGCCACTTACCGGGTACGGGGGGATGTGATTGATATTTTCCCGGCGGAATCAGAGAAAGAAGCTGTACGACTGGAGTTGTTTGATGAGGAACTGGAAACCATCAGCTGGTTTGACCCGTTAACCGGCGAAGTACTGCGCAAGGTTCCCCGGGTGACCATCTATCCAAAATCCCACTATGTGACTCCGCGGCAAACCATTCTGGATGCGGTTGACGCTATCAAGCTCGAACTGGATGAGCGCCTTAAATTCCTGCGGGATAACGATAAACTGGTGGAAGCCCAGCGTCTGGAGCAGCGTACACGCTTTGATATCGAAATGATGCTGGAGCTGGGTTACTGCACAGGTATTGAAAACTACTCACGCTACCTCTCTGGTCGCGAACCGGGACATCCACCACCAACACTGTTCGATTATCTGCCGGATAATGCCCTGCTGCTGATAGACGAATCCCATGTCACTGTGCCCCAGGTGGGTGCCATGTACAAAGGAGACAGGTCGCGCAAGGAGACACTGGTCAGCTATGGCTTTCGGTTGCCATCAGCCCTGGACAACCGGCCCATGATGTTTGAGGAGTGGGAAAACAAACGGCCGCAGACCATTTTCATCTCAGCGACTCCCGGCCCCTACGAAGCGGAACATCAGGACCAGGTCGCCGAGCAAGTTGTACGCCCCACAGGTCTTGTAGACCCGGAAATCGAAGTTCGCCCGGCCACCACCCAGGTTGATGACCTGATGAATGAAATCCAGGAGCGCACATCAAAAGGCGACAGGGTTCTGGTCACCACCCTGACCAAACGTATGTCGGAAGATTTAACCGAGTACCTCCATGAAAATGGCGTACGAGTACGCTATCTCCACTCCGATATTGATACAGTGGAGCGGGTGGAGATTATCCGGGATCTGCGCCTTGGGGTCTTTGATGTTCTGGTGGGCATCAACCTGCTGCGGGAAGGCCTGGATATGCCGGAAGTCTCTCTTGTAGCCATACTGGATGCCGACAAGGAAGGCTTTCTGCGCAGCGAACGGTCACTGATCCAGACCATTGGCCGAGCCGCTCGAAACCTTAATGGCAAAGCCATTCTCTATGCCGACAATATCACCGGCTCAATGCAGCGGGCCATCGACGAAACAGAACGCCGCAGAAAGAAACAACAGGACTTCAACAAGAAACACAAAATCACACCGAAGAGCATCAGCAAAAATATCACCGATATTATGGAAGGTGCTGTTCCCGGTCGCAGCGGAAGACTAAAACAGAAAGCGGCAGAAACCCGCGGGGAATACAAAGCGACAACGACGCACTCACCAGACGAAATCGCCAAAACCATTAAAAAGCTGGAAAAACAAATGTATACCCACGCCCGCAACCTGGAGTTCGAGGAAGCGGCGAAAACACGGGATGAGATAGAAAAACTCAGAGAAGAATTGCGCACATCATAAAATGTGCGCAATTGAAGAACATCAAGCAGTGTTAGGTCCTTACATCCTCCAATTTAGCTTTCACCGGGCGCTGACTATTGAGAATATTAATTAAAACAATACAGCGCTCCTCTCCCCTGTCGCACTGATAAACCGCCTCAAAGCCTTTGAACGGGCCATCAACAAGTACAACTGACTGCCCTTTCTCAAACTGAGAGTATTTATGTTTAGTGACAATATTTTCATGGCTTAACAAGCTCTGAATAAACTCTTCAGAAATCCGTGCATGCCAGTCACCAAATTTCACAAATCCGGACACGCCTCGGGTAGAGCGCACCCTGTCCCAACGCCGACCACCTTCAAGACTGTCGTCACGAAGGAAAATGTAGCCAGGAAAAAGCGGTTCTGGTTTTCGCCTTCTGCATATCAACATAGGGCAGTATGCCTCAAAATCCTGGTTCTCAAGATTATCTACCGCACGCAACTCTTGCCGCGGACGGGCTTTTAGCACGAACCACTCATCCATAAGTACCACCAACTGCGATTACTGCAGAGTTGTTATTATATCGTGTAGCGTCGCAACCGGGTCCTCTGCCTGAGTTACCGGACGGCCTATAACTAAATAGTCACTGCCATTATCCATGGCCTGCTCCGGCGTTACAATACGACGGTGGTCACACTTATCAGAGCCCGCAGGCCGTATGCCAGGTGTTATCAGGGCAAATTGCGGGCCAAGGGAAGAGTTCAGCATGGAAGCTTCCTGGGCCGAGCAGACCACACCATCCATACCACTTTCTTTTGCTAGAGATGCCAGTTTCATAACATGCCTCTGAGCAGAAGGAATTCCCAACTCCTGAAGATCCTCTTCACCCATACTGGTCAAAACAGTCACAGCAATCAGCAGCGGCTGACGACCAGTGCGGGCATCAAGCACATTACGGCAAGCCTCCATCATTCTCCGGCCACCACTGGCATGCACATTCACCATCCACACACCCAGACGTGCCGCAGCCTCTACAGCCTTACTGGTAGTATTGGGAATATCGTGGAACTTGAGATCAAGGAAAACATCAAAGCCTTTTGTCTGAAGCTGCTCAACAACATCCGGACCTGATGATGTAAACAACTCCTTCCCCACCTTTACCCTGCACAGGGCCGGATCCAGCCTGTCAGCCATGGCCAGGGCTTGGTCTGCAGCAGGGTAATCCAATGCAACAATGAGGGGACTGTTAGAGGCCATAAACGGTTTCCTGAGTTCGTCGAAATGAGCTTTCGGTGTGACAATTCGATATACATCCGGACGCGAAGTATAAAGAAAGATGCTCAGAAATGACACGAAACCCTGTTTCAGAGCGCCATCCCGCTACCCCCCTTCCAACCCCATAATTGGAGCCACTGTGCCCCAGTTATGGCACTTCGGGCAATACCAGTAAAGCTCCTTGCCATCAAAGCCACAATGGCCACAGCGGTACACAGGGCGGGAATCCTCTAGACGCCCCGTCAAATCCCTTAACAACACCAGATTCTGCCGGGCCCGGCCTTCAGACATCTGCAGATGAATATCAATCAGTGCATTCAGCCCCTTCAGAGACGGACGACGGATAATCTGTTCAGCCACAAAACGGCCAGCCTCTTTTTCACCCTGCTGTTGAGCTATTTGCCGGGCGGATGCCATCACCACAGCCGATGAAGGATAGTCTTTTAAACAGCGTCCGAGATAGGAAGTCAATCCCCTCGCCGACCGAAGATGACGGTAACACTGCTCCAGCAAGGGAAGACTTTCGGAAACGAAGCGATGATCCTGATGAACAATACGCTCCAGGGATCTTATGGCATCCCGGTAATTCCCTGCCTGCAACTCAGACGTCCCCTGGAGCAGGGACACTCTGACGTTATTACGATGGGATTGCTCAGCCTGTCTGAGATATTTTCTGACAACCAAAGCACCACCATGCTTGATACTCTTTTCTGCCAACTCGCAATAATAGTGGGACAAACGAAACGAATACTCTTCCGCAAGAGAACCCCGTAGCCGGTCTACCAGTTCAATCGCCTGTCCCCACTCTTTTTCAGTCTCATAAACCGAAAGCAGGGCATTAAATGCCTCTTTCCAGCCAGGCCAGCTCTGGCGAACAATATCTTCCAGCAGCGCCTCGGCACGGTCAAACAGACCCGCCTTAATATAATCCCTGGCCAGCTCCAGCTGCACATTCAGCATCTGTTCACGGGTCAGGCTTGGACGGGCCAGAAGATCCTGGTGAGCCTGAATCGCTTTATCCAGCTCCCCCCGCTGGCGAAACAGCCGTCCAAGCACAACAAATGTTTCCACCGTATCACTGTTAACCTCCAGCGCCCGAATAAAGCTCTCAATCGCTTCATCGGTCTGCTCATTCAGCAAATAATTCAGGCCCACAAAGTATTCACTGGACAAAGCATCGGTTTCGACACGGGACATCCTGCGTCTCCTCTCCGCCCGGCCTATGAAAAAGCCGATACCGAGAGAAACAAGAATCAGGATAAAGATCGCAATATCAAGCATTCAGGAAGACAGCCCCCGCAAGGCGCTGACCCGCAACTTCTGCAGCTCGGCATCACGTCTTTTCAGTTTCCGTTGCAGACTGCGGTTGCGCAGGGTCAACCGGAACATAGACAGCAGGCAGATAGCCAACCCCAGCAAGGCACCAAGAAAAAAGACGAGGAATAATACAAGAGAGAAAGGCAGTGGATCAGTGGTCCAGCTCCAAAACCCAACGGAAACAGAAGCCGTGTTAGCCAGCATCAAGCCAGCAAATGAAACAATCAAAACAGCACATAACAGGACGTATCCCATTATCTGCACAAATTTACGCAGTCCGGTCAGCATATCAGCATATTTCAGAAAAGGTTTTAACCAACGCCTTCCACCAGGAACAGGGAAGAATCCGGGATCTGTTATCGATTACGCAAACGGTTACCAGCCAGTAACGACTCATTGACCCGCTCACGGAGTTCTTTACCAGGCTTGAAATGGGGAACATATTTCCCGGTCAGGTCAACGGCGTCACCGGTTTTCGGGTTACGGCCAACACGGGGGGAACGGAAATGCAGGGAAAAGCTGCCAAATCCCCTGATCTCTATACGGTGCCCGGAAGCCAGCACGCTGGATAAATCTTCAATAATAGCTTTTACCGCCAGCTCTACATCCCTGAATGCCAGCTGACCTTGCCGCTCGGCTATCCGTTCGATCAGTTCCGATCGGGTCATCACCTGCCCCCTTCTGCCTTAGCAGGAAAGCGTCCCTATTAAAATAAGTCCTTCAAAACAATACCCGAACGGCTATTTCGGGCACTGAAGCCCCAAATTAGCTAATCTGCTGTAAGGAATCAAGCGACGATAGCTGCAACCTCTTGATAGAACATACAAAACCTCCTGTTCCACCCAAAAGGCAGACATAAAAAACCGCAGGAATCCTCAAAAAGGATACCTGCGGCCTTTGGTATATTACCACCCTCTATTCAGACGGTAATAGTGAAAACACCGACGGTAATAGTGAAAACAGTTTTACTTGTTTTCCATCTGCGCCTTGATCAGGTCGCCGATGGTGGTCGGACCACCAACTTCAACGTCCTGCTTGGTACGCAGTTCTTTCATAGCCACTTTTTCGTCGGCTTCGTCTTTGGCCTTGATGGACAGGCTGATCACGCGGTTCTTACGGTCAACGCTAACGATCTTGGCTTCAACTTCTTCACCGGCTTTCAGCAGAGTGGTCGCGTCTTCAACACGGTCACGGCTGATTTCAGAAGCTTTCAGAGTACCTTCAACTTCTTCGGCCAGGGTGATAACAGCAGCCTTGGCAGTCACTTCTTTCACGGTACCGGTTACGATAGTACCCTTCTGGTTTGCGTCAACCCAGTTTGCGAACGGATCGTTCTGCAGCTGCTTGATACCCAGGGAGATACGCTCACGCTCCGCGTCGATGGACAGGATAACCGCTTCAACTTCCTCGCCCTTCTTGTAGTTACGTACAGCGTCTTCGCCAGTTTCGTTCCAGCTGATATCGGACAGGTGAACCAGGCCGTCGATACCGCCGGGCAGACCGATGAAGATACCGAAATCAGTGATGGACTTGATGGTTCCCTTGAGGACGTCACTCTTGTTGCTGCTGGAAGCAAACTCTTCCCAGGGATTCTGCTTACACTGCTTAACCCCCAGAGAGATACGCCGACGCTCTTCGTCGATATCCAGAACCATAACTTCAACTTCATCACCCTGGTTAACAACCTTGCTCGGGTGAATGTTCTTGTTGGTCCAGTCCATTTCGGAAACATGTACCAGACCTTCAACGCCTTCTTCCAGCTCAACGAAGCAGCCGTAGTCAGTCAGGTTGGTTACGTGCCCGGTGACCTTGGTGCCTTCGGGGAAGCGTGCCTTGATAGCAACCCAGGGATCTTCGCCCAGCTGCTTCAGCCCCAGGGATACACGATTGCGATCGCGGTCAAACTTCAGAACCTTAACGTTGATCTCGTCACCAACATTCACGATTTCGCTCGGATGCTTGATACGCTTCCAGGCCATATCGGTGATGTGCAGCAGACCGTCAACACCGCCCAGATCTACGAACGCGCCGTAGTCGGTCAGGTTCTTAACGATACCCTTGATTTCCAGACCTTCCTGCAGGGATTCCAGCAGCTGCTCACGCTCAGCGGAGTTTTCAGCTTCCAGAACCGCACGACGGGAAACAACAACGTTGTTGCGTTTCTGGTCCAGCTTGATAACTTTGAAGTCCAGCTCTTTGCCTTCCAGGTGCGCAGTATCGCGAACCGGACGCACATCAACCAGAGAACCGGGCAGGAACGCGCGGATGGTGTTGACATCAACAGTGAAGCCACCCTTGACCTTGCCGCTGATAACACCCTTGACGATTTCTTCGGAAGCGAATGCAGACTCCAGACCAGTCCATGCTTCAGCGCGCTTGGCCTTCTCACGGGACAGACGGGTTTCACCGAAACCGTCTTCTACTGCATCCAGGGCAACCTGTACAGTGTCGCCAATCTGGATGGCCATTTCGCCATTGTCATCACGGAACTGCTCGGCGGGGATAACGCCTTCAGATTTCAGACCCGCGTGAACGATAACCCAATCACCGTCGATATCGACCACGAGACCATCAATGATGGAACCGGGCTTCATTTCGATTTCTTTCAGGCTCTCTTCAAAGAGTTCAGCAAAGCTGTCAGTCATTCTAAATCCTGTGTAATACTGCAAAAGAGCACCAGGAACCCGGTGGTAATACAGTATATTTACTCCACGCCACCAGCCTGCGTGGTCAAACAATGTTGGGAGAGCAACCTGCGCTGGCTTTCGTCCCCTGAACCTTACGGCTCAGTTAACATGGCTGCTGTTCCACTGTTAGCCGGTACAAAACCGGAATTCATTACAACACCCGAACCTGAATAAATCAGATCCGGTGACAATTTATCTATTCTGTTGCCATTTGTTTTCTTGGTCAGATACCAAAATCCGCTTTCATATAATGCCCCGACTGCGCATTTCGTCGAGCACCTGACCCAACACTTCCTGGATGGTCAGTTTAGTGCTGTCCAGTACGATTGCATCATCCGCAGGCTTCATGGGTGCGACAACGCGACTGCTATCCCGCTCATCCCTTGCCTGAATATCCGCCAAAAGGCGGTCAAGGCTAACATCCACGCCCTGCTGTTGCAACTGCAGGAACCGCCGGCGGGCACGTTCTTTCGCTGAGGCGGTCAGGTATATCTTCAGAGGAGCCTCGGTAAAGACCACCGTTCCCATATCCCGGCCGTCAGCCACCAACCCGGGAGTCTCGGCAAATGCCCGCTGACGGGACAAAAGCGCATCGCGAACGGCAGGTAGTGCAGCGATTTTGGAGGCGCTGAGACCTACTTCTTCCTGGCGAATGGCCGTTTCCACGTGCTCACCCTCCAGTACGATATTGGTCTCACCGCTTTCAGCAACGTCAAACTGCACATCCAGATGTGCGGCCAGCACATGCAGGGACTCTTCGTCATCCAGCGCGACGCCATGATTAATAGCAGCCAGCGCCGTCAGACGATAGAGAGCACCACTGTCGAGCAAATGCCAGCCCAGCTCCCGGGCCAGCAGGCCGGCTACAGTTCCTTTACCTGATCCACCCGGTCCGTCAATGGTGACGACCGGTACCTTGCTATCAATCACTGTTGTTTCAGCTTTCCATCTGTTCCAGATTCAGCCCCACAGAGTGAGCCAGATCTACAAAATTGGGGAAGGATGTCGCCACATTGGCGCAATCCAGAATACGTATTTCATCCCTGGCCCGCAGGGATGCAACAGCAAAGGCCATGGCGATACGGTGATCACCATGACTGTGTACAGTGCCACCACCGAACACACCGGCTTCGATTGAGCCGGGAACAAGCATACCGTCCGGCAGAGCCTGGGCCTGAATACCCAGGGCGTTCAGGCCATCAGCCATAGACTGTATACGATCACTCTCTTTCACTCTGAGTTCTTCCGCACCCTTGAGCACTGTATCACCTTCAGCACAGGCAGCTGCAACAAACAGAACCGGGAATTCATCAATAGCCAGAGGCACCAGATGTTCAGGAATTTCGATACCTTTCAGCTGCGCGGAGCGTACCCGAATGTCAGCCACTGGCTCACCACCCACTTCCCGCTGACTACTCAGGGTAATATCTGCACCCATCAGCTGAAGGATATCAATGATACCCGTCCGGGTCGGGTTAATACCCACATGGGTCAGCAGCAAATCGGAGTTTGGCGCGATAGAACCCGCCACCAGGAAAAAGGCCGCCGAGGAAATATCCGCAGGCACCTCAATCTTTTCTACGGCAGTAAGTTCACCACCACCCTGCACAGACACAAGACCATCCTTGCGGGACACGGCACAACCAAGCCCGGACAGCATACGCTCCGTATGGTCACGGGTAATGCCCGGTTCACGAACAGAGGTTTCACCCTCCGCGTAGAGCCCCGCCAGCAGCAGGCAGGATTTTACCTGAGCGGAAGCCATAGGCATATCATAATGAATACCGGACAACGACTGGCCACCACGAATAACCAGCGGAGGACGTCCACCTTCAGAGGTTTCGATCTCCGCCCCCATCTGCATCAGAGGTCTTACTACACGACCCATGGGACGACGGGAGAGAGACTCATCCCCGGTCAGGGTGACATCAAAATTCTGGGACGCCATCAGGCCAGCCATCAGACGCATGGCGGTTCCGGCATTACCCAGATACAGAGGCCCGGGAGGCGCCTGCAGACCATGCAGACCGACACCATATATGGTGACTTTGCCATCCTGGGGACCTTCAATCACAACCCCCATATCACGGAATGCCTGCAATGTGGCCAGAGCGTCTTCCCCTTCCAGGAATCCGGACACCTCGGTTACACCATTGGCCAGGGCACCCAGCATAATGGAACGGTGGGAAATGGATTTATCTCCCGGAACACGCAGGGTGCCGGTAACAGAACCGCCCGGACGAGCGTTATAAACGACAGAATCAGTGCTCATAGATTTAAGGTATGACTGGTTTTCCAGTATTCGGGTGAAATGTTCGCGGGCAGACTTGGCGCGATTAATCACACCAATCATCGCCTGACTGTCGCCCTGTTCTACAGCAGCGTACATGGCTTTCAAACCCTGGGAAAACTCATCCAGGGCGGAGAGCAGCGCATCCCGGTTAGCGACAAAAACATCATGCCACATGGTCGGGTCACTGGCAGCGATACGGGTAAAGTCCCGAAAGCCACCAGCGGCATAACGAAAGATTTCCTGGCGATCAGGATCGCCGGCCAGTGTATCCACCAGGGAGAAGGCGAGCAGATGGGGAAGATGACTGGTACGGGCCAGAACATGGTCATGGTGCCCCACATCCATATCCAGAACGATAGCACCTACCCGCTCCCACATTTCCCGGGTCAGGCGGACAGCTCCCACGCTGTTTTCCGGCAAAGAAGTGACAATTACTTTATGGGCTTCATAAAGGTCGGCACGGGCCGCACTGACACCACTCTTTTCGGAACCGGCAATGGGGTGCCCAGGAACAAAACCAGCCAGAGCCTCGCCAAAACATTCCCGGGCCACAGCAACCACATCCTGCTTGCAGCTGCCCACATCAGTAATCACTTTGCCGGACAGATCAAGCCGGGCAACATCCCGTACCAGGGCCGACATCACCAATACGGGCACCGCCAGAACAATAATATCTGCCCGGGCGACACCTTCAGCGAGGGAGGTTGCGGAAGAATCAATAATTCCTCGCTCTCCGGCCAGAATCAGAGACTGCTCATCCCGGTCAAAGGCAATGACCTCCTGACAAACCCTGCGAAAGGTTAATGCCGCCGCCAGAGAGCCACCTATAAGACCCAGGCCGACAACAAGCACCTTGGCACGGGAAAGTACCGGCCAGTTCTGGTTGACAGCACTCATTCTGGCGCAACCTCTGCCAGAGCTTCAGGTAAGGCTTTCAGGAACGCATCGTTCTCTATCCGTGTTCCCACAGAAACCCGTAAATGGCGGGGCAGGCCATAACCGGTGACCGGGCGCACAATAACGCCTTTATGGAGCAAAGCCTGAAAAACAGCTTCACCACTGCGGCCGGTATCAAAGGTGATAAAATTACCCAGGGAAGGAATAAACGACAACTCAAGAGCAGTTAAGCCTTCTTCGAGCTGCTTCAGTCCCTGACTGTTCAATTTTCGACTGCGCTGAACATAGTCATCATCATTCAGGACAGCCACCGCTGCAGCCAGAGCCGCGCTGTTAGCATTAAAAGGCTGACGCACCCGGTTCAGAATATCAGCCACATCAACAGACGACACACAGTAACCAATCCGCAGACCAGCCAATCCGTAAATTTTAGAGAAGGTCCGAGTAACAATCAGATTCGGATAACTGTCCAGCCATTGCAGACCATTGGGATATTCAGGGTTATCAATATATTCGCAGTAGGCTTCATCCAGCACTACCAGAACATTTTCAGGTATCTTTTCCAGAAATCCTGACACAGCGTCACGGTTCAACCAGGTACCGGTCGGGTTATTGGGGTTGGCAATAAAAACGACACGAGTCTTATACGTAATAGCTTCCGCCATGGCATTCAGATCATGGCCATAAGCCACCGCTGGTACGGCCACGGGCTTTCCGCTGGCCGCCAGGGTAGAGATGGGATAGACCGCAAAGGCATGCTCGGAGAAAACCACTTCATCTCCGGGCATAACCCAGCCCCGGACAATCAAATCCAGCACATCGTTAGAACCATTACCCAGGGTAATCGTTTCGGGAGCAACATCCAGCTTTTCCGACAAAGCCTGTTTTAACAGGAAACCATTACCATCGGGATAACGGGCCAGCTCTTTCAACTCATCATTAATCGCCTGCAGGGCCATAGACGACGGCCCCAAAGGGTTTTCGTTACTGGCCAGCTTAACAATATGTTTTTCATCCAAGGCCAGTTCACGGGCCAGTTCAGCTACGGGCTTCCCTGGCTGATAAGGACTCAGACTGCCCACCCCGGTGGCAGCCCGGGCAATAAAATCACAACTCACCCATTCACTCCTAAAGCACACCTATCGGGTAGGAACCAAGAATCTTCAGCTCAGAGGCCAGTTCTTCGATCTCCCGCAGCACAGATTTCACCCTGGGCTCATCCCGATGGCCGGCAAAATCAATAAAGAACACATAATTCCAGGTACCACTGCTGGACGGCCTGGTTTCAATACGGGTCAGGTCGATATCGTAACAATGAAACGGTGCCAGCAAGCGATGCAGGCTGCCGGGCTTGTTGCGCATGGAGACGACGATCGACGTTTTATCCTGACCACTGGGGGGCACCTGCTGGTTACCAATAATCAGAAAGCGGGTGGAGTTATCCGGTTCGTCTTCAATCTTTTCGGCCATTTTCTCCAGGTCGTAGAGATCTGCGGCCATATCCCCGGCAATAGCCGCAGCATTCCACTCCCCCTTGATACGACGGGCAGCTTCGGCATTACTGCTGACAGCAACCTTCTCCACCATCGGCCAGTGGGCATCCAGCCACTTACGACACTGGGCCAGGGACTGGGCATGGGAATAAACCCGGGTAATCTTGTCCTGACGGGTATTTTCACCCACCAGCATATGATGGTGAATCCGTAATACCACCTCACCACAAATCTGCAGGGAGGAGTTTACAAAACTGTCCAGGGTGTGGGTCACCACACCCTCAGAGGAATTCTCAACCGGCACCACGCCGTAATTCACCGCGCCGGCATCTACTTCCCGGAACACCTCGTCGATGGCGTGCATAGGCACACACACGGCGGAATGGCCGAAATGTTTCAGGCCCGCCTGCTGGGTAAAGGTGCCTTCCGGCCCCAGGAATGCCACCCGCACCGGTTCTTCCAGAGCCAGGCAGGCGGACATAATCTCCCGAAACAGCCGGGCCATCTCTTCGTCACCCAGAGGGCCGTCATTCTTCTCCATAATGGCCCGCAGCACCTGCGCCTCCCGCTCAGGGCGGTAATACACAGCCTCCTGACCAGCAGCCTGTTTTACGTTCGCCACGTCCTGGGCCACGCCCGCCCGCTCGCTGATCAGCTTCATGATGGAGGTATCGATCGCGTCAATGCGATCACGCAGCCCCGTCAGCGCAGTCCCGGTCTGTTTATCCTCGTTACCCATAGTCTCCGAAACCTTTGTTAACGCAGGTGAATCGTGTTTTCCATGACTATCCCCAAGTTATTAGCTTGAGGAAAAATCAGCCATAACGGCGCTCAAATTCCGCCATAAATGCCACCAGCGCATCCACGGACTCTTCCCGCACGGCATTGTATATACTGGCCCGCATACCACCGACCACACGATGGCCCTTCAGGTTCAGAAGCTGCTCTTTGGCGGCTTCTGCCAGGAAAGTCTTGTTGAGTTCATCATCCTGCAGACGGAAGGGCACATTCATAATGGAGCGATAGCGGACATCCACCGGGCTGCTGTAGAACGGGCTGCTATCGATAAAATCGTACAGCTTGCCAGCCTTGCGACGGTTGACCACTTCCATAGCTTCAAGACCACCCTGACGCTTCAGCCATTTGAAGACCAACCCTGCCAGATACCAGCCAAAGGTCGGCGGAGTGTTGAGCATGGAGTCATGATCCGCCACATTCTGGTAGTTCATCAGGGTCGGGCAGATATCAGATGCCTGGCCCAGCAGGTCATCCCGAATAATCACCAGGGTCAGACCCGCCGGCCCGATATTCTTCTGGGCGCCGGCATAGATCATACCGAAACGGCTGACATCTATCGGCCGAGAGAGAATATTGGAAGACATATCCGCCACCAGAGGCACATCGCCCACATCAGGGATATCCGGAAATTCCACACCGCCAATGGTTTCATTGGGGGTGTAGTGCACATAGGAAGCGTCCGGGTCCAGGTTCCAGTGGCTGCGCTCCGGAATGCTGGAGAAGTTACTCTCTTCACTGGATGCGGCAACATTCACCTCACTAAAACGCTGGCCTTCCTTGATCGCCTTGGTAGACCAGTGGCCAGTATTGATGTAATCCGCCTTGCCTGAGCTATTGAGCAGATTCAGGGGAATCATGGCAAACTGGGAGGTGGCACCGCCCTGCATAAACAGCACCCGGTAATTGTCAGGAACCGCCATCAGATCACGGAAATCCTTCTCGGCTTCCTGGGCTACAGCCATAAACTCAGGGTTACGGTGACTGGTTTCCATTACCGACAGGCCACGACTCTGCCAGTCCAGCATCTCATCACAGGCCTGTTTCAGGACTTCCTGCGGCAGGGCTGCCGGCCCCGCACAGAAGTTATGCGCTCTAGCCATGGTACTCCGGAATCACTTCTTTTGTGGTTAATTGCTTTTACCCATGCACCCTATAAACCGCCCGGCACAATCAGTATTGATCGGCAGATTTGCTCCAGAAGGACGCAACTGGCCGCATATTGTAACGAAAACCGCGAAATGGCGATACGGTATATATTCATGTGGGGGAGGACTTTTATCAGAAAAAACAACTACAGAAAACCTCAAAGACGACAGACAGAGCTATTCCTTAAAAACCCGCCCAAAACAATCAAGCCCTCTGCCGTTACCCGGCAGAGGGCTTGACTCATCATGAACAACCCTGCCAGAAGGACTGTAAAAATGACCACTTACTGGAAGTAGTTCAATACAACTTCATGGTGATCTTTGGTTTTGAATTTGTTAAACACATGCTCGATCACGCCGTTTTCATCCACCAGAAAGCTGATACGATGGATTCCATCAAAAACCCGCCCCATAAACTTCTTCTCGCCCCAGACACCAAACTGGTCAGCGATGGCATGGTCTTCATCAGACAGAAGAGTAATCTTCAGTGCTTTCTTCTGCTCGAAATTCTTCAGCTTCTTGACCGGGTCAGGGCTCAGGCCCAGTACAGTCACACCCAGGTTATCCAGCTGCGGGCGCACCTCAGTCAGACTGCAGGCCTGGGTGATACAACCAGGGGTCATGGCCTTGGGATAGAAATACACCAGCACCTTGCTACCGGCAAAATCCGCCAGGCTGACATCTTCCCCATCCTGGTTTTTCAGGGTGAACTGCGGTGCTTTGTCTCCGGCCTTCAGGGTCTCAATCATAATATCCCTCAATGACTCCTATAAATGCGAGACTGAATTATAAGCAAATCTCGAAATAAAAAATAAGCCACAGAAACAACTCAGCCCTTTCTTAACCTTTTCTTAATAAACGATAAGCCCCGACTGCCACCAGCCCTGCCAAAGCGAACTTATCCAGTTGTCCGACCGCACTCCAGAACATGGGCCAGTAACTTCGCTGATTAACATCCTCTGACGTGGAGAAATTAACATCCAGACTCTTGTCGGAGTAATAGCCCCACTCATAGCGGTTGGGGTTAAGCCAGCCCCAGCCACCAAGAATGCGGCAATCCCAGCTATCAGGGTCATCCTCACAGGCCTGGTGGTAAATGGACATTCCCCGCTGATAGACCTGCATACTCAACCGATAATCCCGCCCCGGACTGAGCTGGTTTTCGTAACTCAGGGATTCCGCCGGAAAGAGCAGACGTGCCGGATAATAGACGAACCAGGGCACATAGTTCCGGTACAGGTTTTTCATCGGGTTACTGGCATCGGAAGCCAGCTTAAGCTCCCACAACCGAGAACGTCGCACCTTTTGATTATCTGAGAGCGCATTCAGAGTTTGAGCAACCCCCTCTCCTTCCTTTATATAAATGGTATTGCGGGCAAAAGGCCAGGCCAGCCAGGACTTATCGTGAAGCTGCACCCGCACAACCATATTTTTAAACATATCACCGGCATCCTGGGCAAACTCCTGCAGACTGCTGGCAGAATAGTCCTGCACCTTCAGTCCAACCGGATAAGCCTGGTTATACCACCGCCCACTCTTACCAGCCGCCCCACTCCAGACCAGGGGATCAATCCGTGTGCCATCAAATCCCACCGGCAGGGAAAAACCATTCCCCGAACGGGAACGAATGCGCTTTTCCGGCTGAAGGGTAAAACCGATATGGTAATTACTGTGTTGCAGACACTGCAGTCGACCGGCGTCATAACCTGCGCTATCCATAGGCTCGACCCGGTAATCGTTACGCTGCTCAGCAAACGTCAGTGCCGGGGAGAGCTTTGCAGAGTGCAACAAGCCAACACCATTGCTCACAGTGACACCCTCAGTCTCCCCAGGTAGCAGGTCATAACCATTAGCAAGGCGTGGAGGATAATCGGTCTGTTCAGGGTCGGCCTGCAGAAACTGCACATCCACGGTCATGGCTTCATGACTGCAAGGTTCACTTTCATAAACGACAACATCCAAATAACAAGTCCTGGGAGTTTCGCGGCAGACCTCTTCTTCTTTACCATCGTCCCTGGTACGTGTGGAACACACGGTGTCAGAGCCGCAGTCATAACTGGTCACCAGCTGACAGTCCTCCCAGGACCAGTGCAGGTAGGATTGATAGGAGATCTTCGCCTGCCACTGGGGAACCGGCAGATCGCGCAGCATTTTTCGTGCAGCAGCGGGATCAGTATTATGCAAATCCCGCCACTGCTCCTCATTGAAGAGCACAGGCTCTCTGGAAGTGGTATGACTACCGCTGTCACACCGTAACTCTTCCCGGACAAAGTTCCGGGTTTTACTTGCCGGTATCGCCTTGCCATCGCAGTACAGGCTGGGCCTGGAAGCTGGACAGGAACTGGTCCAGCAGAAATTATCATAGCCTTTGGCCGCTACTCCCAGAGCAGCAGCCAAACCAGCCAACAGACGGACTATAAGAGTCGTTTTCATAACCGAATCCGCTTAAATATCCGCCCTGTTCTTACGACGCTTTACAGTCTGATTCTCTCCTACCAGCAGCTCCAGAGAATCCTGCAGCCTGCGGGCTTCATCAAGACGCACTTCCATCTGTTCCAGCACGCTCAAACACTGACCGATAACACCTTTCAGAGTTCCCGCCTCAACAACACCCACATCGGCTTCCAGATCATCACCCTCTGCACCACCAAATACCGTTCTGGCCTTGGCCCTATAGAACTCTTTATCACTTTCAGAGGTGAAATAGTGTTTACGGTAAGCCGCCCGCACCTGTCGCAGACCTCCACTGCGTCCAAGAGCCAGTTCCTGCTCTAAGTCCATACGCACCAGATCAACAATAAATTGCTTGGCCTTCTCCTCACTTTTGCTGCCGGTGATCCAGACACTGAACTGTCTGAGCCTGGAACTCAGCGCCTGCCGCTGTTCGGACAGTGTCGCCTGAGCTTCTGTTGCCTGATTCAGGGCAGAAATCAAATGGCCCTCTTCCCATAACGGCATTACACCCACACTCATACTGCTGAACAGGTAATCGGCATTAAAAATCTGTTTGGCATAGTGCACCGGAATACTGCCGATCTTGATGCCGTAGACTGCACGAATATAAAACCGCGCCCAGAACGCCTCCTCCAGAGCCCGGGAAGCATTCATGCGACCAGCATCATCGGCACTGGTACGATAACGCTCAGAGGAGCCAAACACCTCAACAAAGCCCTGCAGGGCTTTTTGGGTAAAGGCATTAATACTCTGATCGATAATGTTACGTTCCCGGGTCAACATTACCTTCTTGCGCAACAGCTGTTGTTGCATCTCATTGATTCGGGAGGCACTCAGCAACTGTCGACCACGAAGCTGCTGAGTATCGATACCCTGCTGCTCCATAAATTCACCGCTCGGCAGCGTTAACCGAAAGGACATGCGACTCGCCTGCCCCTTTTGATCCGCCAGCTGTTGCTGGTAGTGTGTTTTCAACGCATCTATCTGAATGATTCCGGATAACTCTTCACGGGCCTCGCTGCGCAACCCGGGAAAAAGAGTTAACCCGGCAATATGGTCCTCCAGAAAGCTGATCATCTGGCTGCCAGACCGTACAGCCGCCAGAAACTCCGGCACAGACACCGAACCGGTCACCGACCGGTCTGATAACTCCTGCAGGGTTTGCATGGACTGGGACAAATCCCGAAACCCGCCATGAAGGGTTTCCAGGGCTGAGAACAGAAACTCGTGAGCCCGCTGATCCCGCTCACGCAACACCGCCAGGGACTCAGACTCCAGCCGGGACAGGTCCTGCAACTGCAGCTGTATACGCCCATGGTCACTCAAACCCTGCTCAATAAATGAGCGGGACTCTTGAGACGAGGGGGCAAACTCAGGCTCACTCGCCTGGGAGAGATTGGCAACCAAAACAGCCGCAGCCAATGTTGAAAGAGCTGAAACAGAAAACCTCATGACTGACTCCAGATAGGCAACAACAGATAATTGTCAGCCACTCGGACACAAGTCGTCCCTGTTAGTTCCGGGAAAAGTTCAGTTCATGAAAAGAATTTTGTAACAGCGAAAAAATGCATAAATTTTCTAAGAAAAATACACATTTAATTTGACAGAATAATGATTACTTTCTAGCGAAATCAGCCATAAAAAAACGCCGACGTATCACAGCCGGCGTTCTTTCAAGAGGCGAATCAGGCGGGTTTACTCTTGCGCCTGCTCTCCCTCGGCAGAACCCTCAACGCTGGAAATATTGTCCTCAGCACCTTCAACCACTTCCGCAATCTCTTCCTCTTCGGGCTCTTCAACCCGCTCAAGAGCGACCAGCTGTTCACCTTCGGAAACCCGGATCAGACGCACGCCCTGAGTATTACGGCCTACCATCGACACTTCTGAAGCACGGGTCCGTACCAGGGTCCCCTGGTCAGAAATAAGGATAATGTCATCATCATCACTGACCTGTACTGCACCTATCACCACACCATTACGTTCGGTCACCTTGATGGACAGCACGCCCTGGGTAGCACGTCCCTTGGTGGGATATTCTGCCAGATCGGTACGCTTACCAAAGCCGTTAGCCGTGGCGGTCAGTACCGGATCACCCTCTCTGGGCACAATCAGGGAGACCACTTCCTGTCCATCCTGCAGCTTGATACCCCGTACACCGGTGGAAACACGACCCATGGGACGCACCAGATCTTCAGTAAAGCGTACAACCTTACCAGCATCACTGAACAGCATGATTTCCTGTCCGGATTCACACAGGGAGACGCCGATCAGCTCATCACCTTCCACCAGGTTGATGGCGCGGATACCAGACGACAGTGGACGGGAGTAAGCCTGCAGGGCAGTCTTCTTCACGGTACCACGGGCGGTGGCAAACACCACATGCTTGTCTTCGCTGTACTCGGCCACCGGCAGCATCGCCGCGATGGTTTCGCCTTCGTCCAGAGGCAGGATATTGATAATCGGGCGACCGCGGGCCGTTCGTGAAGCCACCGGAATTTCATAGACCTTGCGCCAGTACACCTTGCCCTTACTGGAGAACAGCAGCAGCTGGGTATGGGTGTTGGCCACCAGCATATGCTCAACGCAATCTTCTTCTTTCAGGGTACCGGAACTCTTGCCCTTACCACCCCGCTTCTGGGCCTGATATTCACTCAGGGGAACAGTCTTGGCATAACCGCTGCGGGACAGAGTCACCACCATATCTTCTTCAGTGATCAGATCTTCAACGGTCAGGTCACGGCGGGAGGAGATAATTTCTGTACGACGTTCGTCGCCATACTCTTCCACCACCTTCTGCAGCTCTTCGCGGATAACAACCAACAGGCGCTCCGAATCTGCCAGAATCAATGCCAGCTCAGCAATTTTCTCCAGAAGGTCACGATATTCAGTCAGAATCTTCTCGTGTTCAAGACCCGTCAGCTTCTGCAGACGCATATCCAGAATAGACTGAGCCTGCTGGGGTGACAGACGATACTTGTCACCATCAATACCGAAGGCAGAAGACAGGTCATCGGGACGGCAGGAATCACTGCCGGCCTTTTCCAGCATGCTCAACACCAGGCCGGCATCCCAGGCCTGGGCCATCAGTTTCTCTTTGGCTTCCGCGGCATTCTGGGACTTCTTGATGGCTTCAATCACCGGGTCAATATTGGACAGAGCAACCGCCAGACCTTCAAGCATATGCCCGCGTTCACGGGCCTTGCGCAGTTCGTAAACCGTACGACGGGTGACAACCTCACGACGGTGGCGAACAAATGCCTCCAGCATCTGCTTGAGGTTAAGGGTCTGGGGACGTCCGTCCACCAGGGCCACCATATTGATACCGAATACGGTTTCCAGCTGTGTCTGGGCGTAGAGATTGTTCAGCACAACCTCACCAACTTCGCCGCGACGCAGCTCGATTACCACCCGCAGACCGTCCTTATCGGACTCATCCCGGATTTCGGTGATGCCTTCAATCTTTTTCTCTTTGACCAGCTCGGCGATCTTTTCAATCAACCGGGCTTTATTCACCTGATACGGGAGTTCGTGAATAACAATGATTTCACGATTTTTCTTGGGATCTGGAAGCACTTCCGCCCGGGAGCGAATCCAGATACGACCGCGACCGGTGCGATAGGCCTGCAGAATACCGGCCTTGCCGTTGATAATTGCCGATGTGGGGAAGTCCGGGCCGGGAATAAATTCCATCAACTCATCAACTGAGGCATCCGGATTATCCAGCACATGCAGACAGCCGTTCACAACTTCAGTCAGGTTATGGGGCGGAATATTGGTAGCCATACCCACGGCGATACCGGCACCACCGTTTACCAGCAGATTGGGAACCCGGGTGGGCAGGACTTCAGGAATCTGCTCGGTGCCGTCATAGTTGGGCACATAATCCACAGTTTCCTTGTCCAGATCCGCCAGCAGCTCATGGCTGAGCTTGTCCATGCGGATTTCGGTGTAACGCATGGCGGCGGCGGAGTCACCATCGATAGAACCGAAGTTACCCTGGCCATCTACCAGCGGGTAGCGCAGGGAGAAATCCTGAGCCATTCGGACGATAGTGTCATACACCGCGGAATCACCGTGAGGGTGATATTTACCGATAACATCACCGACAATACGGGCCGACTTTTTATAAGGTTTGTTCCAGTCGTTGGATAGCTCGTTCATGGCGAAGAGTACACGCCGGTGTACCGGCTTGAGTCCGTCGCGCACGTCCGGCAGTGCCCGGCCTACGATAACGCTCATTGCATAGTCAAGATATGACTGCTTGAGTTCGTCTTCGATATTAACCGGCAGGATTTCGTTCGCAGTGTCTACCATAAGTGCCCAAAGATCCTTAGAAAGCCTGTTCCAATCCGGTGGCCGTGCAACGCTTAACACAACCCGGAGCTGAAGTTCTCATTTCTCGCTCTTCCCTGAACATTCAGGCTCAGAAAGACCTCAGTTCCGGACAAGCTGCAAAGCCAGTCTCAGGCAGGGATGGCTGATGTCACCCTGCCAGTTACAAATCAGACATAAAGAAAAAATATTAAAGGAAACGATCATACCACACAGACGCGATTCCGGCACTGCCTGGTGCCGCCAAGCCCAAATACACAGCAAGGCCAGGGTTTGGGTTGCTCTGCCAAAGACCTGGGACGGGCGGAGTAACCGAATCTGGCCTGGCTCCAGTGTAGGGTTATAAGAGTCTGGCTGTACCAGCCCCGTTGGGCCTGAAGCCTATAACTCAGTTTCGCAAACATCCTCTGTGACAAACCGGGTCTTTTCATCTATCCCCGGTGGAATAGCCCGATCAGGAACACCATCTGTGTACATGACTTTTTCCAAAGGCAGTGGTTTCCCTTTGACAAAATAGTCCGGCAAGGTAAACCCTTTTTTTATATCTTCCGTCGTCACCTCATCTCCCTTTTGATTAAAGATCATGAGTATAGAATCTGAACTTTTTATACTCTGTAACCTTACAGCGCCCCGATAGGTCACCAGATCAAAATTTTTTACCCCCTCACCCTGAAGGCTTGTAAAAAATACGTGGCCGGCATCAGCAGTATTGATTCCAAGCAACACAACTTTATTGACCTTCATCCCATTCTCGACCAAAAACTTGCCGCATGCCTTTGCAACATCTTCCGGGGTTCCAATCCGCCACCTTAACCTTACAGGCGTATGGCTATCCTCAACTGTCTGCCAGGAATAATAAGTCATAGCCATTGCGTTCTCCTCGCCTATGAAGTCAGCGAGTATAAAAACCCTTCCGTCAAAATTGGTTTCATTAAACAAATCAAGATGAATTTCAGGATCACTATGCTGAATCTGGCCAATAGTTTTCATTGTCAGAGACCTTCTATAGGCACGCCAACCAAGCCTGCTCCGCGCCCTCCGGGACTCGTGGGGAAGCGAGTACCTGTAGGGCCTACTCCAGCCTGACCGATTTAAGACATCATAATCAAAAAAACCGAAATAACTGGCATATTCTCTCATCAGCCTGTCCGAGAAAACCCTTTCTCCCTGGTCCCCACACGTTATCATCAAGGGAACCTTACCTGTTGTGTTATTTCCAAAATAATCAGGCAGGGGAACGCCCCCACAGGCTGACAAAGACACTGCCCCCAGCCACAAAAACATCAGAAAATACAAATGATTCATACACACTTTCATACACACCCCTTGCGGGCGAAGGAAGCAGCTTGCCAGACTGCCAAGTACAGCATGTCCTGACAAAACAGTGACAAAATAGAGGACGCTCCGGTTTCAGACAATCAGCATCAGCAACGACCTGTTTTTTCTACCATTCAGGTATACTTGCCCGAGCCCGATGAATGGACAACGTTAATGAGCATTTCCCATAGCAATGCCCCCCAGTCCGTGGACACACTGATCCACGGCGGCTGGATTATTCCTGTCAACGGCAGTCAGGATATTTTGAAAAATCACTCTGTGGCCGTGCACGATGGCACTATTGTCGCTATTACGCCAACAGAAGAGGTCAGAAAAGCCTTCACTGCAGATAAGGAATACAACCTGAAACAGCATGCCATTCTGCCCGGCTTTATTAATGCCCACGGCCATGCTGCCATGTCCCTGTTCCGCGGGCTGGCAGACGACCTGCCGGTTCTGGAGTGGCTGAGCGACCATATCTGGCCGGTAGAAGGCCAGTTTGTAAACGAAGACTTTGTATACGACGGTACCCGCCTGGCTATGGCGGAAATGATCCGCAGTGGTACCACCACTTTCAGCGATAACTATTTTTATCCGGACGCTGCCGGCCACGCCGCACTGGAAGCCGGCATGCGCTGCCAGCTGGTATTTCCGGTGCTGGACTTTCCCACCAACTGGGCCAAGGATGCGGCAAACTACATTTATAAAGGCCTGGAGGTGGTGGACAAGTTCCGCAACCACGACAGCATTATTGTCGGTTTCGGCCCCCATGCCCCCTACTCCGTCAGTGATGAGCCCCTGAAAGAAATTACGACACTGGCCGAACAATTGGATGTAAATATCCAGATGCATATCCACGAAAGCGCCCAGGAAATTACCGACGCTGTGGCCAGAGACGGTATGCGCCCACTCCGTCGTTTAGCTGATCTCGGATTTCTCTCCCCCCGCCTGCAATGCACCCATATGACCCAGTTGAATGAAGCGGAAATTCAACTGATCGCCCAGAACGGTTGCAGCATCCTGCACTGCCCGGAATCCAACCTGAAACTGGCCAGTGGCTTCAGTCCCATTGCCCGGTTGCAACAAGCCGGTATAAATGTCGCTATTGGCACAGATGGCTGCGCCAGCAACAACGATCTGGATATGCTCAGCGAAACCCGCACCGCATCCCTGCTGGCCAAGGCCGTAGGCCAGGATGCCACCGCCCTCAGTGCCTGGGGAGCATTGGAAGCCGCCACTATTAACGGTGCCCGGGCCATGGGCATTGAAGACCAGACCGGCAGCCTGGAAGTGGGCAAGCTGGCAGATATCTCCGCTATCGCCATGAATGATCTGGAGAACCTGCCCCTGTACAATCCTGTCTCTCAGTTGATTTATACTGCCAGCCGCAACCAGTTCACCCACGTCTGGGTTAATGGCAAAATGCTGATGGAAGACCGCCATCTCACAACCCTGGATGACACCTTCATCAAGCAACGGGCCAGTGAGTGGCAGCAACGTATATCCGCAAGTCGTCAGGGATAACCAACAACAATGACCGAGCAACACCGCGCCCCACAGGGCACTGATTCATCCGGCTCTGATTCATATAAGAATGTTGACCACGCTGAAGTTGCCAAGTTCGAGGCCCTGGCCAGCCGATGGTGGGATGAGAACAGCGAGTTCGCTCCCCTGCACCAGATCAACCCACTGCGCCTGGACTACATAGATCAGCGCTCTGGTCTGGCCGGCAAAACCGTGCTGGATGTAGGCTGCGGCGGCGGCATTCTCAGTGAATCCATGGCTCGCCGGGGTGCCAGTGTCACCGGTATTGATATGGGTGAAGCACCTCTGGCCGTGGCCCGCCTTCACGGTTTGGAAAGTGGTGTTGAAGTCAATTACCGGCAGGTGACCGCCGAGCAGCTGGCGGAAGAACAGCCTGCCAGCTTTGATGTGGTCACCTGCCTGGAAATGCTGGAACATGTACCTGACCCGGCCAAGGTGATTGCCGCCTGCGCCAGGCTGGTCAAACCCGGCGGGCAGGTGTTTTTCTCCACCATTAACCGCAATCCCAAAGCCTGGCTGTTTGCCATTGCCGGCGCGGAATATATTCTCAACATCCTGCCCAAGGGCACCCACGACTTTAAAAAGTTTATCCGTCCCCACGAAATGGCAGGCTACTGTCGTCAGGCCGGGTTAACTGTTGAACACAGTACCGGCATGCTCTATAACCCGCTGACCAAGCGTTACTGGCTGAAGGAACGGGATCTGGATGTGAACTATCTCATGCATACCAGTCTTGCCGAAGATTCGCCAAAAGGATAAAAAGGACTTTTCTTCAGGGTGAAAACGGTTTTCACCCTGAAGAAACAATTTCTGCAAGACAAACCACCGGTAACTATAAAATGGAAGACAGTTCGGGACGATATATTCAGGCCATCCTGTTTGATCTGGATGGCACCCTGCTAGACACTTCAGATGATTTTGTCCATATCCTGAACACCATGCTGCGGGAAGATGACCAGCCACAGCTTCCCCCGGACACGATTCGCGATAACGTGTCCAATGGCTCTCGAGGCCTGATCACCCTGGGCTATGACCTGAAACCAGGCCAGCCCGGTTTTGATAATAAGCGCCAGCACCTGCTGGCTTTCTATGAAACCCATACCGCCAACCCAGACCGGGACACCCGCGCCCGGCTGTTCGACGGTATTGATACCTTGCTGGCAGCTATTGAATCCCGGGATATTCCCTGGGGCATTGTCACCAACAAGCCCCGGGGCCTGACCGAACCCCTGCTGGAGCAGCTGGACCTGAGCCAGCGCTGCAGCGTACTGGTATGCCCCGATGATGTCAGCCACGCCAAGCCGCATCCGGAAGCCCTGTGGCTGTCTTCAGAACAACTGGCCTGCGACGCCTCTGCCTGTGTTTACGTAGGTGACCATGAACGGGATATCCAGGCCGGCCAGGACGCCGGAATGACTACCGTTACGGCCCTGTACGGTTTTATATCTCCGGATATTGACCCAAACAGCTGGCGGGCAGACCATAATATTGAATCTCCCCTGGGGTTGCTTGAATGGCTGGATGACAGCGACTGGTGCCTGCCAGATTAACAGACAATAAAAGGAAACTGAGCATGTTCGAATACCAGGCTCCCGACAACCTGCTGGAAGGGCGGGTTATTTTGGTGACCGGTGCCGGTGACGGTATTGGCCGGGTAGCCGCCAAAACTTATGCCCGCCATGGCGCGACAGTGCTTTTGCTGGGGCGCACCACAGAAAAGCTGGAAAAGGTTTACGACGAAATAGAGCAGGCCGGACATCCCCAGCCAGCCATTGTCCCCATGAACCTGGAGGGCGCAGGCCCCCACGACTACGAAACGGTAGCGGACACCATTGAACAGGAGTTCGGGCGCCTCGACGGCCTGCTCCACAACGCCAGCCTGCTGGGTCGCCTCGGCCCCCTGTTTCAGTACAATCCGGAAACCTGGCAGAAAGTCATGCAGGTGAACGTTAACGCGGAATTTCTGCTGACCCGGGAATTGCTGCCCCTGTTGCGCCAGGCACCTGAAGCTTCGGTTATTTTCACCAGCTCCAGCGTCGGCAGCCAGGGTCGGGCCTACTGGGGAGCCTACAGTGTGTCAAAGTTTGCCACCGAAGGGCTGATGCAGGTACTGGCAGATGAAGAAGACGGCCTCAGCAAAGTACGCTCCAACGCCATCAATCCCGGTGCAACCCGTACGGGTATGCGTGCTGCCGCCTATCCTGCCGAAGACCCGGAAAACCTGAAAACCCCGGAAGATATTATGCCCCTCTACCTTTACCTGATGGGCCGTGACAGCAGTGATATCAACGGGCAGACCCTGAAAGCCCAGTAAAAAACCTCCACCAGGTAACCACGATCATCAAAAAAACACTGATACCCTTCCCTGCAGTGAAATTATTCCTCATTGCAGGGCGGAGAAGTACCTGTATTTTTCCTGTTTTGCTGTTGGCACTTGGCTGTGTTTTATCGCAGAATTGCGCTCCCTTACTGCGGCCAACAGAACACCAAACCGCACCGATATGAACAATGAACCACTTTCTGCCCGGAGATCACCTATTTGGAACAGAAAGATCCAACAACTGAATGGAACACCGAAAAAGCCGCCGAGCTTTACGGCATCCATCGCTGGGGCAATGACTATTTTGGCCTGAACCCGGCCGGCAACGTCACCGCCAAAACCCTGAACACCCAGGTTCCCCTGCTGGATATTATTGAAGGCATGAATGAGCGGGATATGCAGATGCCCGTGCTCCTGCGCATTGAGAACATTCTTGATGCCCAGCTTTTCCGCCTGAATAACGCCTTTAAAAAAGCGATAGAGGTTGTTGGTTATAACAACCTCTATCGCGGGGTTTATCCCATCAAGGTCAACCAGCAGGCCCAGGTTGTTGAAGAGATAGCCGACTTTGGGGCCCGTTATAAGCATGGTTTTGAAGTGGGCAGCAAGCCGGAAATGATTGCGGTTCTGGCCACCCTGCAGGAACCCGGCAGCCTGATTATCTGCAATGGTTACAAAGATACCGAGTTTATTGAACTGGGCCTGAATGCCATCAAGCTGGGTTACGACTGTTTCTTTGTGGTGGAAACCCCGGCCGAGCTGCCCATTATTATCGAACGCAGCAAAGCTCTGAATATCGAACCCAGAATTGGTGTCCGGGCAAAGATGACCACCCAGGTCAGCGGTCACTGGAACTCCACCAGCGGCGACCGCAGTGTCTTCGGCCTGACCAGCACCCAACTGATTGATGCCGTCGACCTGTTAAAGCAGGAGAATATGCTCCACTGCCTGCAGCTGCTGCACTGCCATCTGGGTTCACAGATTCCCAATATCCGGGATATTCGCAGCGGTATTATCGAAGCCTGTCGTTACTACGCCGACCTTGCCAGAGAAGGCGCAGCCATGAGCCATATCGACCTGGGGGGCGGTCTGGCGGTGGATTACACCGGTGCCAACAGCAACGACGACCAGAGCCGCAACTACTCCCTGGAAGAATACTGCGAAGATATTGTCGATACCCTGAAATCCACCTTCGACAGTTACAATATTGATCACCCGGCCATTATTACTGAGTCGGGACGAGCCACTGTCGCCTACTCTTCGGTGCTGCTGTTTAATATTCTTGATGTCACCACCTTTGAACCCGCAACAGATCTTGCTCCTCAGCCCGATGAGCATCCCCAATTGCAGCAGATGCGGGAGATTTTCACCTACCTGACGCCGGAACGGGCCCAGGAGTGTTACAACGATGCCCATTTCTACCGCCAGGAAGTGCGAGAGTTATTTAAACGGGGACAGATCAGCCTGCGTACCCGTTCCGTGGCTGACAACCTGTTCCTTGATGTGCTGCACCGTATCGCAGCCATGCTGGATGATATGGAACGCATCCCTTCGGACCTGGAAGGCTTAAAAATCTCCCTGGCGGATATTTACTACGGCAACTTCAGCCTGTTCCAGTCTCTGCCGGATATCTGGGCCATTAACCAGCTGTTCCCCATCATTCCCGTTCATCGCCTGAATGAAGAACCGGATCGCCAGGCGGTTCTGGCGGATATCACCTGCGACTGCGATGGCAAGATTGACCGGTTTATTGATTCCCGGGAAGGGTCCGCACCGGTACTCCCCCTCCACAGTCTGAAATCGGGGGAAGAGTATTATATGGGGGTATTCCTGGTAGGCGCTTACCAGGAAATTCTGGGGGATCTGCACAACCTGTTTGGGGATACCAACGTGGTCAGCGTACGCCTGAACAGTGACGGAACTTATGACTTCACCAAGGAAATCCACGGGGACACCATTTCTGACGTACTCAGTTATGTGGAATATGATCCGA
Source organism: Parendozoicomonas sp. 209JJ7-1 (assembly GCF_058147085.1). Lineage (NCBI taxonomy): Bacteria > Pseudomonadati > Pseudomonadota > Gammaproteobacteria > Oceanospirillales > Endozoicomonadaceae > Parendozoicomonas > Parendozoicomonas sp. 209JJ7-1. The sequence goes on from NZ_JBYVJU010000005.1 coordinate 152,273, forward strand.
AAAAGATACAGGTGAATTTCCGGAATACGGCTGAGAAAGCCGTAAAAGAAGGTCGTATCAGTGCCCGGGAACGGCAGCAGATGATTCATACCTTTAATGACAGCCTGAACGGCTATACCTACTACGAAAAGTAAACGTCCATATTTTTATAGATTGAGAACAGCAACATGGCAAAAGTGTTGATTATCGGAGCCGGCGGCGTCGGCCAGGTGGTGGCTCACAAGTGCGCCCAGCTTCCCGAGATTTTTAATGAGATTGTTCTGGCCAGCCGCACAGAATCCAAGTGCAAGTCCATCGCCGAGCAATTAAGCCGCCCGATAGAGACTGCCCAGGTGGATGCAGACAATGTGCCGGAACTGGTGGCGCTGATTAACCGTATTAAACCCTTTATGGTGATTAATGTCGCCCTGCCCTACCAGGATTTGACCATTATGGATGCCTGCCTGGAGACAGGTGTCCACTATATGGATACGGCGAACTATGAGCCCCTGGATACGGCCAGGTTTGAATACAAGTGGCAGTGGGCTTACCAGGAGAAGTTTGAAAAAGCCGGGCTGATGGCGCTGCTGGGTTCCGGCTTTGATCCCGGTGCCACCAATATGTTTACCGCTTACGCAGCCAAGCATTACTTTGATGAAATCCACACCCTGGATATTATTGATGTAAACGGCGGAGACCATGGCTATCCTTTTGCCACCAACTTTAACCCGGAAATTAATATTCGTGAGGTAACTGCTGAGTGTCGTCACTGGGAAGATGATGGTTTTGTCACGACTCCGGCCATGTCCCTGAAGCAGTCTTTCACCTGCCCGGATGGCGTGGGTGAGTACAATATTTACCGGATGTACCACGAAGAACTGGAATCTCTGACCAGGCATTATCCCTCTATCAAGAAGGCACAGTTCTGGATGAGTTTTGGTGACAGCTACCTGAAGCATCTGGAGGTGCTGGGCAATGTAGGGATGACGGGTATTGAGCCGGTCAACTTCAATGGTGTTGAGATTGTCCCGATTCAGTTCCTGAAGCAGCTGCTGCCTGACCCTTCTACCCTGGGGCCCCGTACCAAGGGTAAGACCTGTATTGGTTGTGTTGTGCAGGGTGTGAAAGATGGTGAGCAAAAGACTGTGTATGTGTATCAGGTAAAAGATCACCAGGACTGTTATAAAGAAGTACAGTCCCAGGCGATTTCCTACACCACCGGTGTTCCGGCCATGATTGGTGCCAAAATGATGGTGGAAGGCAAATGGATGAAACCGGGCGTATGGAATATGGAACAGCTTGATCCTGATCCCTTTATGGAAGATATGAACAAATACGGACTCCCCTGGAAGGTCATTGAAGAGCCAGGCTTTGATCTGGTTTAAGCTTTAAAAAACTGAGTTCCATCGTCAGGATTCGGTTTACTCTTTCAAACGCCAGTACCCATAAAGCATTTCATCCCTGGCGTTTGAAAGAGTAAACCGAACCCTGGCTTATCAGTCACCGTGCCAACTTCAGAAGAACAACGAATGTGAACAGCCAAACTTTCAAAAAGTTTGATTCGAGCAGAGTACCTTCCCCCTGTTTTGTGGTGGATGAGGTTGCGGTTGAGAACAACCTGAAAATCCTGAGTCAAGTGCAACAGGAAAGCGGCGCAAAAGTGTTGCTGGCACTAAAAGCCTTTTCCATGTTCAGCCTGGCTCCGTTAATTGGAAAATATCTCTCCGGCACCTGCGCCAGTGGTCTGCATGAAGCTCGCCTGGGAGCTGAAGAATTTAAAGGCGAAGTCCATACATTCAGCGCTGCTTATACGGAAAGGGATTTGCGGGAGGTTCTGCAGATTTCCAATCATGTAATGTTTAATTCCTTTGGCCAATGGCAGCGTTTTCAGCCACTGATTCGGCAGGCAAAGACACAGCGTCCGGAACTTCACTTTGGCCTTCGCATTAATCCCCTGCATTCGGAAGGCACTACCCCCATTTATGATCCCTGCGCCCCCGGTTCACGACTGGGTATTGTTCGGGATGAGTTCAACGGTCAGGATTTAACCGGTATTTCCGGTCTGCACTTTCATACTTTGTGCGAGCAGGGTTTTGAGCCTTTAGACAGAACACTGGCCACTGTTGAACAGCAGTTCGGGGATATCCTTCCTTCACTGGAATGGGTTAATTTCGGCGGCGGCCACCATATCACCCATCCCGATTATGACGTGGATGGACTGATTGCCCGCATTCAGGCATTCCAGAAAAAATATCAGGTGCAGGTTTACCTGGAACCCGGTGAAGCTATTGCTATCCGCACCGGCGTACTGGTGAGCGAAGTTCTGGATATCACCCATAACTCTATGGATCTTGCCATTCTGGATACATCCGCCACCTGCCATATACCGGATATTCTGGAGATGCCCTATCGGGCGGAGATCTTTGACGCAGGAGAGGCCGGAGAAAAACCACACTCTTATCGTTTAGGTGGACAAACCTGCCTGGCCGGTGATGTGATGGGGGATTACAGTTTTGTTCAGCCTTTGACTATTGGCCAACGGCTGATTTTTGATGATATGTCCCATTACACCATGGTGAAGACCAGCACCTTTAACGGTATTAATTTACCGTCTATTGCAATCTGGAATTCTGAAACGGATCAAATAAAACTTATAAAGACATTCGGTTATCAGGATTTTAAGGAACGGTTGTCATAATCACCCGCAACTTTGGTGATGAAAACCCGGAAATGATTATCGAAGGGAAGGAACTCTATTTTCAAAGGCCAAGGATGGCCTGATAGCCCCACAGGGCAGGACAGCCCTGCGGGGCGGAAAACAGAGTTCCCTCCCTTCGAGACACGCCTAAAAGAGAATAATGATGAACGAATTCGATCAACTGGCAGCTCCCGGTTACCCGGTTTTCCTGGGTTCTGAATTTACCCACCCTAAACCGGAAGACGCCCGCTTCCATATACTTCCAGTACCTTATGAAGAGTCGGTCTCCTACGGTGGCGGCACTGCCAAAGGTCCTGCAGCCATTCTCGAAGCCTCCTGGCAACTGGAAACCTGGGATGGCAAAAGCACACCCAGTGAACAGGGCATCTATACCCACCCCCCGGTTTCCATGGATGGTGACGCACCACAGATAATTGAAAATATCGCAGCCGCGACACAGAAAATTGTTGAGGATGGTAAATTCCCCATCGCCCTGGGGGGAGAACACACCGTCACCTATGGAGTAATCAAAGGTCTGCTGGCCGCCGGAGAAACAGACTTCGGTGTTGTACAGATCGATGCCCACGCCGATTTACGGGAAGCCTACGAAGACAACCCTTACAGCCACGCCTCTGTTATGAAACGCGTATTGGATAAAGGTATTCCTCTGTTCCAGCTGGGTATCCGTGCCTTCTGCCACGAAGAAGTACAGACCCGCCAGAATTGTGGAGTCCACCATCTGGACGCGGATATTCTGGTACCACAGAATATTCTAACTATTGAACTGCCCGACGACTTTCCTGAAAAAGTCTTTTTTACACTTGATATCGACGGTATGGACCCTTCCGTCTTTCCCTCCACAGGCACACCGGTCCCCGGTGGACTGGGCTGGTACCAGACTCTGTCACTGTTTGAATCCGTCGCTCACCAGCGGCAAGTCATCGGCTTCGATATTATGGAATTCGCTCCCATAAAAGGTTTTCATGCCTACGAATTTTCCGCCGCCCTGCTGACTTATAAAATGATGGGCATTATGCAGCGCCACTCCCATCCTTAACACTCCTTTCTGCCCGGCTCCATACCACCGGGCAATTTCTCAACGACCATCTACCCTTTGGCCTCCATTAATTTCAGGAGAGCCTGGTATGACAAAACCTCAGCCCAAAATCCTTTTATTTATTCTGTTACTTCTTTCTTTTCAGACGATAGCTGCCACCTGGAAGGATGCTTACGATGAACTCACCCTGGCCCTGCTCTGGCAACAATCATCAAACGAGAGCAAAGCCCTGTCCTGGCAAACCTTTAATATGGCAACAGATACCCTGGATCGGGAACTTGAAAAACAAGGTTTGAGTGCCCCCCGCCCCGCTCTGGTAACAGATATTGATGATACCCTGGTGGATGCCACCTCTTACTATGCTGGTTTTTTAAATACCAGTAACACTCTAACCGACGCGCTTGACCGGGTCTGGTGGCACGAGCAACTTCCTATTATCAAACCCGGAGCACCAGCTTTTCTACGACACGCCCATAATCAAGGGGTGGAGATACTCTACCTGACAGCCAGGGTTCCTGAACTGGATGTTTTTGACGACACCGTACGACTGTTAAGAAAAATCGGTGTTCCCGGTGTGGATAAGGAGCATGTAAAAATCAGCGCTGGCTTTCAAAAATCCTTAATTATTAATGAATGGGGAATAGACAGTCGCCGCCTGATTTTGACACTGGGTGATAAATTCGCGGACCTTGGGTTCAAGGTACCTGTTAATCAACATAACCAGCGTCTCTGGATAGAGCAACATCCATCACTACCCGGGAAAAACGCCCTGTTGCTGACCAATACCGTTTACGGAAGCTGGGAGTGCCTTACCCATGGTTCATGCCCACACTCCCCCGATGAAGAATTACGGCAAAGGAAACAACATATCAGAAAAATACAGGGTGACTATCTGCCACCAGCCAACCTCCAGGTTGAAAACCAGCCACTACATAACCGAAGGGCTTCGGGACAAATTCTTAAATGGGTAGATCAGTCAGCAGAATATCCCTATATCACCCGACAGATATTTAACCGGGCCAGTGAGAACTTAAAGGCACAGAAAACCACAGAGGGAGACGCCATTATTATTGATATTGATGGCACCCTGCTAAAACTGGCCAGCTTCTCCGCAACTCTTTATCGGTACGCCCATAATCTAGATGTTCTGCCCCTGTTTCATCACTGGGTTATATCTGCCACTCCTGCTGAGCCTGTTCCCGGCGCCCTCGAATATGTAACCCTCGCCGCCGAAAAAGGCATAGAATTTTTTTATGTCACCAACCGCGATTCCGGTATGCCCCACAGGCAGGACATACGAACAGCAACACTCCACGCTCTGCAACAGGCCGGTTTCCCAGTTCCCGACCAACAACACCTGTTGATGTATGGGGATTTCTGCCATCAGGAAGACTGTCACAAAAGACACAGATTTCACGCCATCCGCACAGGAGTGGTCACAGGCCAAACTGTTAATGTTGTGCAGATGCTGGGGGACAGGCTGGATGACCTGGAAATCAGCGAAGAAGACCTGGAACAACCAGCTGACGCAGCGCCATCAGGGAAATTAAAGACCTTGGGTCGAACAGCCTTTCTGTTGCCCTATCCATTACATATTCGTGGCTGGCTCAAGCCCATGCTGCATAAATGGCATGGAGAGAAATGGCAGGATGTTCCCCTGGAGCAAAGAACCAGGGCATTGATACAGAATATTTACCGCTGGAGGCCAGAGAAAACCAACGCTAAATCAATCATCATCCAGTAAAATCTCTAAGAGTCTGTTCATGATCTTTCCCTTTCCACGATAAGATTGTGAACAGGCTCTAAAACCAAAAGCCAGCTTCCTGTTCACAGAAGCTGTTCACAGAAGCTGGCTTCAGTTTTTATCAGACTTCCGGGTTAACAGCCTGAAACAATCCCCACTGTTGAAGACCACTGGTACAACGTTCTAACTTCGCGCTCCAGCCTTCAGCAATATCCCGGTAATCCTTTTCTGAAAAGGTTTGTAAAAAGATTTCTTTCTTCTGTTCAAAAGCTTTCAATTCCCGGTTCAAAACATCAATAAACTGGCCCGTTCTGTTTTCTGCCCGGACATTTTCAAACCCGGCTTCTTCCAGTAGTTTTCCATAGTTTTCAACAGTTACCAGTTGATACTGCCTGTCAGCCAGATAATTGCGAAATTCTTTAGTGAATACCTTCTCTCCAACACAGTAGTCGGAAATCAACAGACGCCCACCCGGTTTTAACCAGGTTTTGAACTTTTTAAACAACGCAGGTTTGTCCGCAATATGTAAAAGCGTATCCCTGCTGTAAATCACATCAAAACTGTGGGCCGGATATTCCACGGTCATAACATCAATCAGGGAAAAAGCTGGTGAAAGCCCCAATTCATCGGCACGCTGTCGTGCCTGTTTCACCATATTATGGGAGAGATCAACCCCTTCAACAAAAACACCAAAATAACGGTTCATATAAAAAGCGCTGCCACCGGCTCCGGAGCCAACATCCAGTACCCGTTCCCCTGCTTTCAGATTTAAAAGCCCAATAAATTCCTGAGTGGTTTCCAATCCACCGGTACTGATAAAGTCTTTACCGAATATCTGTTCATAACGCTGGATTCCATTCACTGTGTATTGATGACCATCCAGAAATGCCTGCAGATTTTTTCCGGATTCACTTCCTGAATCGGCCCAGACACCAGCTCCCAAACCTGCAAACAAAACCATAACCAGCCTGGCCAATCGTATACTAACAGACATAGCGTTGTTTCCATTTTTTTAAAAACGCCAAGAATGGCAGGTATCCATAATTCCGCCAGCCTGATTCAGAAACACCTTTTTCTTCAAAACCACAGACATTCATTATATCTGCAATCACTGCAGCACAAGCGGCAGCGCATGGAACCCTTTGAACATAAATGTCTCGGTTTTCATATAAGGCTCAGCCTCTTCCGCAAATGATAACGCCGGAAATTTTTCTGCCAGCGTCTGCAAAGCCACCTGCATCTCCAGCCTCGCAAGATGAGCTCCCAGGCAGACATGGGGACCCTGGGCAAAAGACACATGTTTAATGTGCTCCCTGGTAATATCAAACATATCCGGGTCATCCATAACAGCCGGATCATGATTGGCTGCGGCCAGGCCAACGGCAATAAAACTGCCCTCCTGAATGTTGACGCTGTTTATCCGTATATCTTTGGTTGCTTTTCTAAATACAAAAGGAACAGATGTGTCATACCGAAGAATTTCCTCAACCGCAGACACAACCCACTTTTGCGGATCATTCACAAGCAGCTGCCACTGATCAGGGTGGGACAACAGTTGATACACACCATTAGGCAAGAGATCGATGGTGGTGACATGGCCGGCTGTCATAATCAAATTGGCCAGAAGTCCCATCTCCCGGGAGTCAGAATCTCCGGCATTCACATATCGGGAAAGTTCACTGAGCAAGTCATCACCCGGTGTACTGCAGCGCTGCTCAATCAGGGATTTCAGATAATCCCGGCAGGCTATCAGAGCCGCTATACACTCAGCCGCCTGGGCAGGGCTATGCCCTCCGACCTTCTGCCCGATAAAGCTCACAGCCTTTTGTGCATTCTCCTGATATTTACCGCGACGCTCCCGGGGTATATTAAACAGCTCACAGATAACCTCACAGGGATAGCTCTGGCATATATCATGGACAAAATCGCAGGTTTTCTTATCCATAAACGGTTCAAGAAGACCATCAAACACCTTGGTCACCATAGGCTTCCAGCCGGCAATTCTGTCCTGCTTCATCAAAGGAGTCGCCATTTTCCTGAGCCGGGTATGCTCTGGAGGATCAAGCTCAAGCATGGAAGGAGAATAACTCCCGGCCACGGCGTTCATCTTCTCCCGGGATGTCCCCGTGTGCTGGAGGGATGGCAGCCCTTCCTTACTTGAACTGATATCCGGGTGGCGCAGGACTTCTGACACCACATCAAAACCACAGGCCACCCAGAAATTCTTCTGCTTATCAAAATAAAGAGAACCTTCAGCATGCATGCGGCGGTACATAAGCAGGGGTTCCTGCAGGTATTCTGGCGTCAGCCATGAATGTTTATCACCAGACACGATCAATTATCCAAACAATTTTGAAACTCTAAAGATAGCCAGAAAAACTAATTCTGCTGGATGAAATCCCTGATTTTCTGAGTCACTTTACTGCGCTGTTCATCATATAATCCACTTGCCCTCATCATGGAACTCAAACTGAGTGCAGGGCAGTAAGGCGCAGTGCTGCTACTGATCAGCCTGTGCTTCAATTTCAATCTGGCCAGTGTGGTGATTGAGGTGTTCTGGATAGCGGCTTCGTTAGTGGGGGTGGTGCGTTATTACCGAACCGAAAATGAAAAGGTGTAGCAATGAATAAAATAGCTCTTATAACTGGAGCAACAGATGGCATTGGTAGAGCAATTGCTTTGCAGCTTGCCAGGGCTGATTTTATCATTCATGCAACTGGAAGAAATAAAAAACGGGGAAATACTTTACTCAGTGAATTGAACTCAATTGCTGATGTGTTGGAGTCCTAAGAAATATGAGCTGACAGAAGTAACTTAAGCCCGTGTTCATTTTTACTGCCTCAGTTCAGAGGGCTGATGATGCTGAAGAGCTGAACACGCCTTCTTCAGCAATCACCAGCAGCCACCCATGGCTTGAGTTATTGTCAGGCCGTGACAGCCTTTGCGTTGTTTCTGATCTTTGACTTCCCGTATTTATTCTCACCAGGCTCACTGGGCAGACAGAACATCACCACCAGGATAAGAAAGCCAATCACCGGTACCAAGATCAACAGTGTCCACCAGCCACTCTTGCCAATATCGTGAAGTCTTTCCGCTGCAATACTGAATTCATGAATCAGCAGCACCATCACGATGGTGTAATCCAGAATTCCCATCCCAAAAACTTCTATGCCAATAAACTCATCAATAATGCCACTGGGAATAAAAATTACCGTGAACCAGAACATAAACATCCAGAATTCTGTACGCGTGCTTCTTCCCTTGAAGTCCGCCGGCCGAATCAATGGCGCGACAAAATAATGCATAAACGAGTTGTAGGGGACACTGAATAATTTTCTAAAAAAACTCATACTCTTTTTACTCCTGCCACCTGGGCATTTTTATATTGCTGGGCCCTGATGCAAAAACAACCATCGCCGTGTACACCATATTTCAAGACTCGCCAGCAAAGAGGCAACATCTGCCCCCTTGCCAAAGCCCAACCCTTTTTAACCGATAAGCTCGCTCACCGCCCGGTGAGCCTGTTCGGTCGCCCCCTGCAATAACGACAGGTTCGCGGCATCAGAGTTGGCAATAGCGATACGCCCCAGGGTTTTCCGGCCAACAACATGGGGCTCACCCTCGGGATATTCCGGATCGAACATCGAAGAAATAACAAAACTGTGGGACCAGCGATTCGCTGTGATACCGGCAATATCCTTCGCCGGGTCAAAACCATAGGGGTCCATCATATCTGTCAGCTGCTGGCGAATATCCCGCTCAATATCAGTAAAGGAGGTAGCCAGCAACTCGTAGCGTCCGGTTTTACAGCGGTTCCTCACCGTTTTTTCACCGTATCCTCTGGGGGCTCCGGCCATTTGCAGAACAATCGGATCGTCAGGCCCCTGGCTGTAGTTGTACCCTCCCAGACTTACCGGAAGATCGAGAATCAACTGGGCATGGCGATAGTTGGGACTATAGGCACCGCCGACACCGGCTTTTTTCCAGGGACGCCAGTTGCGCAACAGTACATTGCTATAAAGAACCGGAGCCTTCAGGGTTAGCGACAGGGCTTCCGACTGTTTCTGGGGAATTTCATTCCAGATATGGGGAATAATGCGGTTCCAGCATGCCAGAACGGTATGGCGCGCTTTCACCTTTTCCGTAACGCCATTGCGAACATACGTCACCGATACGCTTTCGGCGGTTCGCGGGTCACCATTGTGCTCAACCTTGACCGCCGTACTCCCCAACCGTAACCGCACCGGTGAATCAGCCCGATCCAGCTGGCTGTAGTCAAAGGGAGCCGTAACAATATCTTCCATGGTATGGCCACCATTGGAGGCCGCCGGAATCATTCGACGCACCATCATTCGGGCAATAGACCCATTGCCATCCGGAAAATGGTTAATCACTGAGGCAAACCGCCTCATCAGCTTCAGAATCCTGTCATTTTTCATCCAGCGGAAGCTGGTTGCCCCAAGGCCAGGACCACCATAAACAGACGGAACCAGCGCAGCAATAGCCTCCCCCCAAACCCCGGAGAAGGATGTCAAACCGCCAAGCCAGTCAATCACTTCACGCTGGGTAATACCGCCATACTGGGTCAGGAACTGCTCATAACTCATGGATGTCAGCACATCCAGTTCGCTGAAAATGCCACCGGGTGTTTTATCTTCACTCATTTGGTACAGGGCCAGCAGCTCCTTCTTACCCTTATCAGAGAAGGGCATTCTTGCCACCGACTCTTTAAAAGGCATCTCAGAAAAAGGCAGGTTCAGCAGAAAACCGGAATTGCCTGGAATCAGTTTGTTAACTCCATAGGTTTTCTTATCAAAGAAGTAAGCAGGCTGCAGGCCATGACGCTGGTAAAAACCATGGTCATAGGCCTTGTCATCAAAGGTATCGAGATCGATGGCCAGATCTTCGATTAACTCATCCAGAATGCTACTTGTGGGATACGGTACCACAGACGCACTGCCGCCAGACCCCAGATAAGTGCGGCCATCCAGTTCAAACTCAACGCGACGGGCATGGCCACCGAAATCATCATGGTTATCCAGAATAAGAATGCGCGCATTGGGCTTCTCTTTCAGATAAAAGTGCGCCGAAGCCAGACCGCTGATACCACCACCCACAACCACCAGGTCATAGATATCCGCGTCCGGCTCATTCGCTTCTCCCCAGCCACGAAAACCTTCAAGGCCCATTTTATGGGCAACATCAAAGGCTCCGTCGTGATTACCACGAATCCCCTGTCGCAGCGGCGGATAGTTGGCTGCTGTTCTCTTATAATTAATAGCTGCACCGGAACGTCCGGAACCTCCAGAGCCTTGAACACCAGCAAGTACACCTGAGCTGAGTGCAGTTGATCCCAGCATGGTGCCCGCTGTCGCTATCGCGGCACCATTGAGAAAATCACGGCGGGAGATATTTCTCCCCATACCCAGTTCTTTATCGTTCATTTTTCTACCTGTTCTTCAGCTCAACAGCTCATTCACCGCACGATAAGCCTGCTCGGCAGACATTTGCAATAAAGACATCGCACCTGCATCCGCATTGGCTATAGCCACACGCCCCAGGGTTTGGCGACCAATGACGTGTGGTTCACCTTCGGGAGCCTGGGGATCAAACAGAGGATTCAGTACAAACCCATGGGACCAGCGGTTGCAGGTAATACCAGCAATATCCCTGGCGGGGTCAAAGCCATAAGGCCCCATAATGTCGGTCAGTTGCTGACGAATATTTCTTTCAATATCGTTAAAAGAAGTGGCCAGCAATTCATACCGACCTGTTCGGCAACGGTTTCTAACAGTCTTTTCCCCAAAACCTCTCGGAGCTCCCCCCATTTGCAGGACCACTGGTTCATCCGGCCCTCGACTGTAACGGTATTTTCCAAGACTTACCGGTGAGTCAATCATGGCGTGAGTATGGAGATAGCTCGGACTGTAAACCGCACCAACACCGGCCTTCTTCCAGGGGTGCCAGTTGCGCAGCAAAACATTGGTGGCCAACTGTGGCACTTTCATGGTCTGCCGTAACGCTGCAGCCTGAGCATCGGGAATTTCATGCCATAAATGGGGAATAGCCATATTCCAGCAGGCCAGCACAGTGTGACGGGCTTTAACCCGCTCAGTGACGCCATTGCGAACATAGGTCACGGAGACACTGTCTGCGGTTTTCGGATCACCATTGTGTTGCACATTCACGACAGTACTGTTCAAACGTACTCGTACAGGAGAGCCGACTTTATCCAGCTGGCTGTAATCAAACGGCGCGGTCACAATATCCATCATGGAAGTGCCGCCATTGGAGACCGAGGGAATCATTTTGCGCACCAGCATACGGGCTACGGCACCATTACCATCCGGGAAGTGATTGATGATCTCGGCAAAATAACGCTGGAGCTTGGCAATACGCTCATTCTTTAACCAGCGGTAACTGGTCGCGCCCAAACCAGGCAGCCCCTGCATCATCGGCGCGAGTGCCGAGCCAACATCCCCCCAGACGCCCGAAGGAGCGGTGAAACCATACAGCCACTCCAGTACTTTCGGATCGGTGATCCCGCCATATTCAGTCAGGAAAGACTGGTAATTCATTTTCGAGAGCTGTTCAAACTCACTGAAAATACCGCCAGGTGTCTTGTCCTCATCCATCTGGTAGAGAGCCAGCAGCTGTTTTTTTCCCTGCTCAGAAAAAGGCATTTGTTTTACTGACTGCTCAAAGGGAACCTTACTCAGGGGGATATAGGTAAAGACACTCCCGCCATTGGCAGGCACCAGTTTATCGACGCCATAGTTCTTTTTATCGAAAAAACAGGTTTGTCGTAATCCGTGGCGGTCATAAAAACCACGGTCATAGGCACCGTCATCAAAAACATCCAGATCAATACTCAGATCTTCAATCAACTCATCCATTACATCGTTGGATGGCAGTGGCACTATGGCATAACTGCCGGCAGCGGCCTGATACATTCGACCATCCAGATGCCACTCATTGCGGCGGGCATGACCGCCAAAATCATCATGGTTATCAACAATCAGGATGCGGGCATCAGGCTTTTGCTTGAGATAAAAATGGGCCGCAGACAGACCACTGAGACCGCCTCCTACAACCACCAGATCATAGATATCAGCATCAGCTTCTACAGGGGTGCCCCAGTCCCGATGCCCTTCACGGGCCATCTTATGGGCAACATCAAAGGAGCCATCATGGCTTCCACGTATACCCTGTCGCAGTGGTGGATAATCTGCCGCTGAACCTGAATCAACAATAGCGGCACCTGACTGTCCAGAACCGATACTTGCGGCATTAGCAAGAGAACCCAACAGCCCACTGCCCAGGCCAACGCCGGCAGCAGCCACACCGACACCATTAATAAAGTCGCGTCGGGTAATGGGACTCCCCATTCCTAATTCTTTATCCTTCATTCCCCACTCCATCTTCAGGAAGAAACGCCAGTAACGCTGACCCGAAGGAAAAAAGATTAATCAATCAGACTTCCACCCATAACAAACATCAGGTAGTAAACGAAGGTCCAGAACCACACGCCAACCACCATCCAGACAGCCAGCTTTTTCGGCGGTGCCCCGAGAATCACAGCAGCAATAGCCGTCAATGCATGACCAAGAATCATCGGTGATAACAAGCCTACGCCCATAGCCCCATACTGGGTCATAAACTTTTCCGTTCGCTTAATAATGGAGCTCTCCATACCGTATTTATTCATTACCCAGCGCCTTATAGGCTGAGATAAAAACACAAAGGCCAGGCTCCCCAGTGAGCCGGCAATAGCAACGATCAGGAAAGCCACTTCAATTGAGCCATCCGAGGCAATGATAACGGGAAAGGACAGGCTCAATTCCAGAAAGCCTAAAAAGAAAATGCTGATTAACGTCATTGTGTACCTACGCTTGATTGTGTTTTTATTATGATTCTGCAGGTTTACTGGAACAGTTTGCCGATGCCCAGATTGTGCCATACTCACCACTGAAAGACCCATTGGTCTTTAGCGACTGTTATTCAATCAGCTCGTTGACCGCTCGCCAGCCATGTTCAATCGCGCCATTCATTAACGGGAAATCACCAGAATCCACATTGGCGACAGCAATACGCCCCAGAGGGCGGCGGGCAATTTCGTTAGGCGCTTCTCCCTCAGCATATTCAGGATCAAAAACCGTACTGGGTGGTGAGGTGTAACCGTGGGGCCAGCGATTGATAGTGATAGCCGCCACATCCCTGTCAAAATCAAAGCCGTAGGGGCCAAGGGAGTTAGTAAGCTGCTCCCTTATATTGGCCTCCATCTGCTCATAGGAGGTGCCTAGCATCTCATAACGTGCGGTTTTCGCTCGATTGCGCGGGTCCGGCGAGCCTGAACCCCGCGGGCAATACCACATAAACAGCACAGCCGGTTCATCGGGATTGGCTGGCGCTTTGTAGTCGTCATAATTGTAGGGGACATCAAGCATATAGTGAGTATGCATATAGCTGGGGCTATAAACAGCTCCCACACCGGCTTTTTTGAACGGTCTCCAGTTGCGCAGCAGAATATTGGTGAATCCCGCAGGCAGCTTGAGCGACTTTCTCTGAGCGTCCGACTGCTCTGCAGACGGCTCAGACCAGATATAGGGAATCACCGAGTGCCAGCATGCCATAACTACATGTTTGGCCCGAACACGCTCGGCTTTATTACCGCGAACATAAGTCACAGAAACAGACTCAGCCGTTTCTGGCTCCCCATTGTGCTCAACGTTCACAACAGTACTGTTCAGTCGTATACGAACATTGCTCTCAGAGAGATCCAGCCTGGAATAGTCAAAATCGGCGGTGAGAATGTCGTTCATGGAACGCCCTGTTGCCGCGACCTGCGGCATCATTTTCCGCACCAGCAGGCGCGCGATGGAGGCATTACCATCGGGATAGCCCAGTACATCCAGAAACTTGCGCATCAATTTGCTGAGTCGTTCATCCCGCATCAGACGAAAACTGGTACCACCAATACCAGGAGCATCCAGCAACAGAGCCTGCATGGCTGGGTTGCTGTCTCCCCACAGCCCCGCAGGCGCGGTAAATCCCCTTAACCACTCAGCCAATTCCGGCTGAGTAATGCCACAGTAGTCCGTTAAAAGCTGCTCATAAGTAATCTTATTGAGAACATTGAACTCACTGAAAATCGAACCCGGTGTCTTGTCTTCATCCAGCTGATACAGGTTCAGCAACTCAGCCCTGGCAGCGTCGGAGAATGGCGTTTGGGAGACGATCTGCGCTTTGGATTTCTTCGATAGCGGGACATTGAGGAACACTGGATTATTGCCTTCAACCAATGCCTCCCGCCCATAGGTTTTCTTATCAAAGTACATGGTCTGACGCAGACCATTGCGGTCATAAAAACCCTCATCAAAAGCGCCCGAGTCTTTGAGCTGATCCAGACCGCTGCCAATATCCTCCAGCAGCTCTTCCATGGCATCGCTGACCATAAACGGCACTATGCCTTTACTGCCGCCGGAACCAAGATACATACGCCCATCAAGCTCAAACTCATTGCGCTTGGCATGGCCGCCAAAATCATCATGGTTATCAATCAGTAAAATTTTAGCGTCCGGATGTTTTTTTCGATAGAAGTAAGCTGACGCCAGGCCACTCAGCCCCGCTCCCACGACCACAAGGTCGTACATACCATCAACATCATCTGGCGTTCCCCAGTCTGTACGTCCTTCAAATGCCATCTGGTGCGCAACAGCATTGGCCCCATCATGGGCACCACGAAAGCCTTGTCGTAAAGGAGGATAATTGGCACCTGTACGCTTGTGTCGTACAGGCGCGCCAGAGGTAACAGAACCAGGAACTGAAGCGAACACATTGGCTGAAACAGCCTTTCCTGCCAAAGCTGTTCCGGCCAGCGAAACAGCTATGCCATTTACAAACTGTCGTCGGGTGATTTTCGGCTTGGAATTATTATTTTTCATTTGAGTCTCCGTACCCCCTGACACCACAAATTGCCAACAGGCCAGGGCAACACCTGCAATATTATACGTAGACTTTATTTTATGGAACCATTATTTTTAAAAAGAAAGACCCTCAACGACTCTGTAGATTCCAGTCATTGACCATGTTCCGGCACAATGTGCTTCTTTTTATCTATTCATGGGATAACTGTTCATGAACATTACCAATATTTTTAACTGAAGCAGCCTCAGTGAGATCCTGAAGGCTGATTTCACTGAACTGCCACATAAAAATATAATACCCTGTTTCTTTTCTTTTCATCGCTGGCATAACCAAAAGAGAGTGCAAATGCCCAAAATTGTTGACCATAATGAGCGTCGGGCTTTATTAGCCAAAGCCGCAGCTGAAGTTATTGCTGAAGTCGGCATTGAGGAACTTCGCCTTAAGGATGTTGCGGTGCGGGCCAATTTCTCTACAGGTACTGTGACTTATTATTATGATTCCAAGGACGAGGTTATTTACGCTGCCCTGGAAGGAATGATTACTCAGATCGCAGAAACACTGAGTTATCCTGATTCAGAAATCAGCCTGTTTGATTATTTAATGTCCTGTCTGCCCTATACACCCGAAATACAGTTTTTCTGGAAGGTATGGACAGCATGCCAGTCAAGAGTCAACAGCTGTGACAGGATAAAGAGTATCAGCCAGCAGTATATGGCCACCACCCTGGAGTTTATGCTGAAAATGCTGCGTAAGGCGGAAGCAGACGGAAAGCTGAAAGACGGGCTTGATCTGGAAAATGAAGCCAGGCTGCTGCTCGCCATTACAGAAGGCCTGAACTTCTACGTAATGCAGGGTTCAGAGATGTGGCACAAAGACCGCATAGCCTCTGCACTCAAAACCCATCTGGCCAGAATTGAGACTTAAACATCAGCCCGCCCGGCTTTGGCGCGGACTCGCGGGCCAGGATCTCCACCCGTAACTTTCGGAATCCCTATCATGGTGAAAACGATGGGCTCATCCGGACTCTGGGGTGCCTTATAGTCGCCAACCGATAAGTTTCCTTCCAGTTGACAATGGGTATGAAAATGACCGGGGGAGTATATAGCACCCAGCCGAGCCTCACGGAAAGCCCGCCAGTTACGCAATGAAACTACCGTTAATGGTCGTGCGGCGTCTATCCCCGAGGTGAAAGGTTCCGGTTTCGAAATGCTATCTCGCTACCTGATCGACGAAAACTGGAGCGTAGGTGCAACCCTGGGCTATTTGAACAACGAGATTACAAAGACAGACCCAGCTGTAGCCGACGAGGGTCGACCGTTAAGCCGAACCCCCGAGTGGCAGGGTTCCGCCTTTGTGCGCTACGAGACTCCGGCCTTTGGTGGTAACACCTACGTCAATCTCGACTACAGCTACAGCGACAGTTTCTTCGTCGGCATGCAGAATAACAACTATTCCAAAGTGGGGGCAGCCAAGCTGGTTAACCTGCACGCTGGTTATACTACCGAAGATCAGGTCTGGAGCCTCTATGCTTCTGTTACCAACCTGATGAACAGGGCCAATTACTATTCAAAGGCTCAATTCTTTGGTGGTGCCAAAACCTCTCCGGGCCAGCCGCGTCTGATCAAGATGGGGCTGAGATACAATTTCTAGCACTTTAACTGCCAGTTGACACCAACCATGCAGCAACCCGGATGATTGATGGCAGTTTTGGGCAGGTGTCTTGCCCGGCGGAAAAGTTTGTTTTCCGCCGGGCCATTTGAGGCCAGCCAACTTTATTGAGCAGTCCCACTTACAGCATATTGATCAAGCTTTCCGGTGAACGTTTTGTACCTCAGCAGTCCTTCCGAACTGACGACTGAAATCACATTCAAACGGTGTCTATCTCTGGAAACAAAAACCTTGCGAGATTCAAGGCTGTGGTGTGACCATAAAAAACGGCAGCTCCCTTTTGGGGAAGGCCGCCGTTTTCGAGGACTTACAACAGACAGATACTCTGAAATCGGGTCAGTTTAATAAAACTGACCCGCCACTTCGGGATCAGAAGTTATAATGAGCCCCGACCTTTACCCAGCGGGGGCGACCAGGTTCAGTCTGATCTCCTACGCTGGAGTCGTTATAGTTGTACCTGTTCAGTACGTTTTCCACTGCGGCAAATAAACCCCACTTGCCATCGGCACTGTTATAACCCGCACGCAGGTTCACCAGCTTCTGACTTGGAATTTCATGCCTGGCTTTTGTCGCCTCGGTGTACTGCGATCCAACATAGGTATAACCGAGTTTCATATAGCCATCGCCGTTGAAGATGGGTGTATCATAGCGAACAAACGCCGACCCCTGCCACTTGGGTGCACGCCCAAGGGGTAACCCTTCCACAGCAACAAGGGGGTTATCTTCTTTTACTACCTTATTCTTCAGATAGCCCAGAGTACCACCTACGCTCCAGTTATCATCAATCAGGTATTTTGAGGCCACTTCCAGACCGGAACCTTTCACCTTATCGATACTATAGGTTCTGATAACACGCAAGCTCTGATCGAAAGAGACTGACTGAAGGCCATCAAACTTGAAGTGGTACGCAGTCAGATTAAGCAACAGGCTATTATCCAGCCAGTAGGATTTCATCCCCAGCTCAAAACTGTCACTGGTTTCCTCATCCAGTTTCTGGGGCAGACCCGAAGGCAGCTGAGAACCCTCGTCAAACGCACCCGACTTCCAGCCCTGTGCGTAGGAAGCATAGACAGTGATATCATCGGTCAGGTCATAGTCAAGCGCCAGACGACCGGACAGATTATCCCAGCTATCTTTGGCCGAGAACTTGCCTGCCCGTCTATAGATAAAACCACTGGGATCCGCATTAATAACATCAAGGTCAACCTTTTTCTTAACACGGGAGTAACGCAGTCCGGTTGTTAAGGTCAATACATCTGACAGCGGCAATGTCAGATCAGTGTAAGCCGCATAGCTTTGAAATTTAATATCAACGTTTGCGGTATTATCATTGGCAGTGAACAGACCATCCGCTTTGATATCACGGAAAGCGTCAATCTTTTCCAGAGAATAAGAGACGCCCGTTACCAGCACCATGCCACTATCTGGCTCATAGAGGGTTCTCAGATCCTGCTGGAATAATTTGGCATCCCGGTTCTGAAAGGTGGGTGTCTCAGAAATTTTTGGAATAGCGCCACCGATTTCAACATTGTCGAGCTTAAAGTCCCGATAAGCCGTTGATGATGTTAAAGTCAACGTGTCACTCAGATCGTAATCAACCGTTAACCGGGTTTCATTCCACTCTTTATCAAAGAAAGATTTCACCCCTTGGAATTTACCACCGCCATAAGCAACTTCGAACTCACCTGGCAAGGTAAAAGGCGGTACTGGTGGATATCCCTCAGCAACTCTTTCATCCAGTTGAGCCTGAGTTACCCTTGAAGCAGTGCCCTGGCCATCATTTGTTTTCTTCTGCCTCTCGTGAGAAAGGTTCACATCAAGACGATCATTATCACTCAAATATCTCAGGCTTACCCGGTAAGCATGATTTTCCTGCCCACGGGCATCCTGTCCGACAGGATTGATATTCTTGATATAAGGGGCATTGGTATTATAGACACCGGCCATACGCAGGAAAAAATTGTCCGACAATGGCAGGTTAAGCATTGCTTCGTATTCCTGGCTTTTAAATGAGCCAAGGCGTGCACCAACGCGGCCAGCAAACTCATCATGGGGCTTTTTGGTGGTCGCAGAAATGGCTCCGGCAATAGTGGAGTGTCCAAACAGCGATGCTGTCGGGCCATTAATCACCTCAATCCGCTCCAGGTCAAACATGGTACCGGAGACACCATCACGACTCTGGTAGAAGCCATCGACGAAATAGCCGATAGACGGGTCAATACCCAGACCAAATGCCGTTGAACCCAGCCCCCGGATACGGAGGTTTTCCAGCTGTTCAAACCCCTGCGCCCCGGTTAAACCCGGTACCTGCGTATAAAAATCAGTAAAATCGACGGTACCCCCTTCCGCCAACTCCTCTTCACCGATAGCGGTAATCGCCAGAGGGACATCCTGCAGCCCCTGCTCCCGTTTCTGGGCTGTCACTATGACTTCTTCGAGTACTGCACTGTAAGCAGGAGATGCACTTAATACAGAGGCGATAACCGCTGCAGAAGAGAGCATCCTCCCTGAGACTCTTGAATGGTTTATTTTTGTTTTCATTTTATTTTTATTCTCTTTTTTGTAAACCAACATTCCACGCTTGGGTGTGCGAATCATAAAACTGGTTCTTTTCGTTCTGTTTGAACCAATTCCAGAGACAAGTTCATTAAGTTTGATTTTTGATGTCGAACACCTCTTTTTTATTGTTCCATTCGATAATAAAGTAACTGATATTAACCCTCAAGAACAGAACCATGCTATTCCATTCTTTAAATCCCTTTTACCTTAGAAAACCAGGCCAGCCTGAATTAACACCCAGCCCATAAAGAATCTGACCAGGCAAGGAAACCTGAAAGAAACACCGACCAGGCCAGATGATGCAGTCATTCTATAAACTGCTGGCTATTTTCTTCATGTCACAGACATGGTGAATTGACACTCCCGGCTTGCTTTCTTCCATACAGGCAATCATGGACTTTCCAATAACCTCTGGATCGATGGTGCGGAAGTTTTTTGCCCTGCCAACCAGGAGAGGATCAACAAATGAAGCCAGAGCGACGACAATTCGCTGAGTCAGATGCCTGTCATCAACACCTTTAATAAACGAAGGCCTCATAAAGTGCAGGGAATCAAAGCCAAGACCACTCAGATATTTTTCAATCTGGAACTTCGCTCTGCCCGTCGCATACTTAGAATTTTCGGTAGGGCTGACAACAGAGACAAGACCAAAGCTTTTCGCACCGGCCTGCTTGGCCGCATCCGCAAACCTGGAGACATATTCCAGATCAACCTTGAAAATGGCCTCTGCATTTTTGTCGGAGAGTTCCTTATTGCTGGTAAATCTGTAGCCAAGAGCAGAGAGAGCATGATCAGGGGCTGGCAATCCTTCCAACCCATCACTCAGATGATCAAAGTCCACTTTCACCTGGCGTAACTTGGGGTGGCTGATATCCAGATTACGACGACCAATCGTAATAATAAGGCTATAGAACGGAGAATCCAGCAAAGCCTGAAGCACTCCCCTTCCCGCCAGGCCGCTGGCCCCAATTATCCATGCAGTCTTACCATCGGCAGGAGCCGAACCTTTCACGCTTTCTTCAGTCATAGCTATTCCTTACTCTTGTTGTTCTTATTGCTCTTGTTCTTGCAGGTGTCTTGGCGCAGTCGCTTATCACGAAAATATTGATGTTATTCAATTCCCCATCTACGCCAGAACCACTCTGTCAGACCATATTCTTGATTTTTATATCTGTTTTTCGCTCACAGTATTCCATCACCCCCTCATAAATATGTTCAGCTTGAGAGATTTTGTTTTTATATGATTTTTCTTTCTCCAGCTTGAAATGTTTACCTTCAACATCTTTCGGGGTGGTATCGAGAATATGACAGGCCAACCTTCTGCCCGCCTCTTCAGGCTTGATCAAACCCATCATATGAGCCAGCAGACGCATGAACTTGTTCAGCTCTTTAACCTGCCGGGTATCAACCACACCGGGATCCATCAGCACATGGGGGATTTTGGTAGCGCCTTTCCGGTTCAGGAAATACGCCATCAAGGCGTCAGCGGTATAACATTGGTTGATAGCGCCCATTCGACTGTAGCTTTTGGCATCAGGAGTATCATAGGTCAGCTTATGGGTCACCACCGTTGTGGTTCCCATATGGATAACCCTCGGATTTTGGGATTTGGCAAGGAGATGGCTGAGCCTGACAGAGAATATATATCGAGAAAGACAACCAACTGCAAAAATCATCTCAACATTATCTTGAGTCAGTACGAACTCTTTGGGAGCCACAAAAGCATTGAGCATCAGCAGATCAAGCTGATCACAGGTTTCCAGATAGTGATCCAGAAATTCGTTATTCGCCTCTATCGTTGCCAGATCCCTGATAAATAACTTGTGTTCATTTTCAGGGGAAATCGCTTTGAGCTTTTGCAAAACCTCTTCCCCACGCTGCCGGTTTCTGCCCAGAACATGAACGGTATAGCCATTTTTAGCCAGTTCCAGCGCCGTCTCTCTTCCGATGCCATCGGTAGCGCCTGTTATCAATGCAACTTGTGTCATTTTTCGCTCTGTACTTTCTTTATAGTTTGGAATACTTGTCTGTTTGACTAACCTGTCAGCTCAGTGACCGCGCGATAAGACTCTGTGATTGAGCCAGGCATAGAGGGAAATGCCATCGCGTCAACATTGGCTACGGCCACACGTCCAAGCCCTTTTCTTGCGATTTCATGGGGCATCTTGCCTTCGGGATATTTGGGGTCAAAGATTTTGCTGGCCGGATATACATAACCATGGGGCCATCGGTTGACAGTAATACCCAGGATGTCTTTAACCGGATCAAAACCATAGGGAGCCATCATGCCTGTCAGGTGTTGACGAATGTCCCGCTCTATAGTTTCAAAGGATAATCCGAACATTTCATACCGGGCTGTTTTCATACGATTACGCTGAGTGGCTTCACCACTGCCGCGCGTGTTTCCTGCCATAAACAGGGTAGTGGGATCTTCAGGGCGCTGGGTGAAGTTATAGTCCCCCATGCTCACCGGGAAATCTATATGCGAATAACCAAACAGACTGTTACCGCCATGGTAGGTTCCGCCAATACCGGCCTTTTCCCAGGGCTTCCAGTTCCTTAGCATGACGTTGGCCGTCATTATCGGCATTTTTATTGTGCTGCGCATGGCGTCAGACTGAGCTTTTGGCATTTCATGCCAGAGATGGGGAATCACATGGTGCCAGCAGGCAAGTATGCAGTGTTTCGCCTTCACCTTTTCGGTCACATCCCCGCGCACATAACTGACATAAACACTGTCAGCCGTTTGCGGATCACCATCATGACGGACATTGACGACAGTGCTGTTTAACCTGAGTTTCACCTGGGCCTCGGGCAAGTCCAGTTTGCTGTAATCAAAACTGTCGGTAATGATATCTTCCATCCGGGTTCCGCCCTTCATGGAGGACTCAGGAATCAGCTTGCGCACCAGCAGTCGTGGTATGGTGGCATTACCGTCAGGGAAATGATGGATATAATCCACCATACGGGCGAGCTTGCCATAACGTTTTTCTTTCAAAAGGTTAAAGCTTGTCGCTCCCAGCCCCGGAAGCCCTAACAACAACCCTAATGAAGCTGGCCAGGTATCACCCCATGCGCCACCGCCGGCAGAGGCTTTTGACAGCCAGTCCAACAGTTCGGGCTGAGTGATACCGCCATACTGGGTCAGGAAATCTCTGTAGGTGATACTTTCCAGAAAATCATACTCCGAGAAAATACTCCCCGGCGTTTTGTCTTCACTCATTTTGTAAAGATTTAACAGCTCCCGTTTGGAGGCATCGGAAAAAGGCATCCGAGCGACTGATTCCTCAAAACTGACATCCTCCAGTGGAACCGGAAACAGAATATTAAAGGAGTGACCAGGAACCAGCTTATCGACCCCATAGGTTTGTTTGTCGAAGTAGTAGGCAGCTTTCAGCTTGTGGCGATCATAAAAGTCCTGATCATAGGCCTCTTCAAAAATATCGAGATCAATGCCAATGTCCTCCAGCAACTGATAGGAGGCATCACTGTGTCCCACTTCCATGGGAATATAATTCTGGCTTCCACCATGGCCGATAAAAGTACGACCATTGACGACAAATTCATTACGGCGGGCATGACCACCAAAGTCATCATGGTTCTCGATAATCAGAATACGGGCGTCGGGATTCTTCTTGAGGTAAAAATGTGCGGCAGACAGGCCACCCGCCCCACCACCAACGACCACCAGGTCATATTCGCCTTCCAGCTCTTCCGGCTCTCCCCAGTCCCGGCGGCCCTGCCAGCCCATCTGGTGTCCGACTTTTTCAGCACCGGGATGACTGCCACGGAGCCCCTGCCGAAGGGGAGGATAGGCTTCTGGCGTTCTGGGAAAATGAATGGGACCACCGGACAGAGGTGCCGAAATAGACGACGTGGACGCTGAGACAAGAGGCGAACCTATCACGCTCCCGGAAAGCGCGGCCAGCCCCGCCGCCTTTCCCAGGCCATGAATAAAATCACGGCGGGTGATATCACAGTCCATCCCCAGTTTCTTATCTTCAGTACTCATAATACAGCTCGCACCCGTTATTCTTGTTATTCGTGACAGAAGCCTAATGTTTCTGAATGCCGATGGTTAATCGGGCAGTTCTGTAACGGCCCGCCATGCCTGATCCACCGCTCCCTGAACCAGCCCCAGGCGACCAGCATCAGAATTAGCGATAGAAATACGTCCCAGGGGTCTTCTGCCTATCTCTACCGGACTCTGGCCGTCCTCATATTCAGGGCCTCCCATCATGGGATCTTCAGGCAATACCCAACCATGGGACCAGCGGTTAACGGTGATACCGGCAATATCCCGATCAGCATCAAAGCCATATTCACCGTAAACACCCGTCAGAAGCTTGCGGGCGTCCTGTTCTATGGAATCAAAGGAGGTTCCCAATAACTGGTAGCGACCGGTTTTTGCCCGGTTAAGAGGGTCCAGATCACCATAGCCGGGCATGGTGGCCAGCATACTAACTACCATAGGATCGTCCGGCCCTTGAGTGCAGGCATACTCCCCCATACTGATGGGCAGTGTCGCCAGCATATGGGAGTGCAGGGTTCCCGCACTGAAAGCCGCGCCGATACCGGCTTTCTTAATAGGATTCCATTGTCGTAGAAATACATTGGTTGCCAGCTGGGGGGCCTTGATGATGTTGCGCATGGCCTGTGATTGCTCGGAAGGAATCTCTTTCCAGATATGGGGAATCACCATATTCCAGCAACCCAGCACACAATGTTTGGCTTTGACGCGCTCGGTGCGTCCATCACGGATATAAGTCAGCGCTACGGTTTTTGCCGTTTTCGGATCGCCTTCATGGGCAACATTAACCACAGTACTGTTCAGACGAACCCGTACACGTGAATCCGCCATATCCAGCTTGCTGTAGTCAAAAGGTGCCGTAATGCTGTCTTCTACTGTTTTCCCGCCATTGGATATGTGGGGCATAAGCTTCCGCACCAGCAACCGGGCAACAGTGTGATTGCCATCGGGGAACTGCTGAATTGGATTAGCAAAATCCTGAATCAGATGATTGACCCGCCCCTTTCCAAGAAAGCGTAAACTGGTTGCACCAATGCCAGGCATGCCCAGTCCAACCTGGGATATGGCCGGGGCCACATCACCAAACTGCCCGGTAAAAGACGCGCCGGCATTAAGCCAGTGCAAGAGTTCTGGCTGGGTAATACCGCCATATTTGGTCAGAAACTGGTCGTAGGACATGGTCATCAGCTGCTCAACATCACTGAGCAGCCAACCGGGAAGCTTGTCTTCATCCATTTGATAAAGAGCCAGCAGCTCCCGTTTGGCCTTATCCGAGAAAGGCATCTGGGAAACAGTCTGCCCTTCAAAAGCCTCTTTAACAAAGGGGTACTGCATAAAGATGCCGGTATTTCCGGGCACCGTTTTATTGACCCCATAGGTGTCCTTATCGAAGTGGAAAGCCTGGCTTAACCCATATCGTTTAAAGAAACCATGGTCATAGGCTTTATCTTCAAATATATCGTAATCAATGCCCAGATCCGCGATCAGATCTTCAAACGGGTCACTGTTAAAGGGAGACTTCACCAGTAGCTGACTGCCGCCGTTCGCCATATAAAGGCGGCCGTCCAGTTCAAACTCATTGCGCCGCGTATGACCGCCAAACTCATCATGGTTTTCCAACAGCAGTATGCGTGCGTCGGGAAACCTCTGGAGATAAAAATAGGCCGACGCCAGACCACTGACACCCGCACCCACAATCACCAGATCATAGGTATCCGGGTCCGGTTCAGCAGCATTTCCCCAGTTACTCCGGCCCTCAAGAGCCATCTGGTGAGCGTAGGTGTTAGCACCATCATGACTGCCGCGCATTCCCTGCCGTAATGGCGGGTAGGTTGCACTGCTGCGAGGATAACGGATAGGCGCTCCCGAACGCCCCGTACCCGGCCTGGATACGGAACCAAGAGCCATCGGGCTGGCACTGGTAGCTAGGGCAGCTCCGGCCACAGATACAGCCACGCCATTCAGGAACTGCCGACGAGTAATATCTGAATACTTTGTTGTCATAAATCCCATCCCCTAAAACTTACGCTACTAGCTACTAAAAAGCGCAATGGGCGAACACCTTATTTACCTGAATGAAAAATCTCATTAAGGGCTGATGGCTCACCTTTCTGCATCTATAAACAGTTAAACGTTTGACACCTCTCGCTGAGAGTACGAATCAGCATTGTTTTGCTTGTGATGCGGAGGGAACAGAGGAATGCCCGTGGTCCGCTCTGCATAACTAATAAACTCGTCATAGAGTGCTTCACCATTGGCAATAATCTTTTCCACCTTCTCCTGCTTATGACGCATATAGAACTTGCCTGCCTCTTCTTGCGGGCTGGTCATAGCAAAAAGCTCTGCAACATCCTCACCGGCTTTCTCCGGGGAAATCGGTCTGAACAGCCCCGTCCAGAACTGGGTAAACCAGTGGCTTTCCCGCATTTTCCGGGTTCTCACCATGCCGGGGTTATAAAAGGTATGGGGAATCGGGGTGATGTTTTTCTGCTTAAAGAAATAACACATCAATCCACAACTTAAGCCCACCTGACGGATTGAGAGATAGGTATTGTAATCAGGTGTTGTCAGCTTTCTGTAGTTAACCGGCCTGAGCATAAAAGCCGGTGACAGGGCGCCAACATGTAAAACACGCGGGTTATCGGCATTTTTCAATAAAAAGGACAACCTGGAGATAAACATATATTTGGACAACGCACCGGCAACAAACAATTCATCAATGCCATCCACTGATGTAGCCACCGTATCCGGGAAATAATTGGCGTTCAAAATCAGGTAGTCGATAACACCATAGTTTTGAACATATTCGTCAAGGAATTTCTTGCTTGCCTCTATTGATGACAAATCCACCATAAACAACTTATGACTTTGGCCCGGACAGGCTGCAACTATTTTCTCCAGTGCTTTTTTTCCACGGCTCAGCGTGCGCCCAAGCAGATGTATTGTGCAGCCTCTTTTCGCAAGCGCGAGAGCTATTCCAAAGCCAATACCATCAGTACTTCCGGTAATCAGGGCCACTTTATTGTTAAGATTATTCGTCATTGTTCTTTTTATTAGGTTTGAAAATTACTCAGAAATCCCTACCAGTTAACCCTTTCAAGAAGGACAGCCCCCAGTCATCAGGAGCATGCCGGCTCAGGCTGAATTCTGTACAGAGCCCATGCCGCGACAATGGGAAGAACCAACTGAAGAAACGCAATAAACAAGTTGTATGCCTCAAGAAACTCGGCCAGGCTCATGTAGCTTATCCGACCCAGCCCGGCAACCACAGTCATAAAGAAAAGCGCATATAACAACTCCTGCCTTTCTTTTGGCTTGATAAATCCCCATAGAAACAAAAACGGCATCGCTGCCGACAAACCATAAAAGAAGCGAACCTCAGCACTGAAAAGAGCAAAAGCTTGAGGATCAAGAACATCAGCCATCCCCTTCTGCCATTGATAAAGATCACTGGAAAACAGCATGGGAATAGCAAGAAATCCGAACAGAATGTTCATCCCCAGAATTGTCTTCAAAATCTTTTGATACACAGCGAGTAGTTCCTTCCCAAGACAGTTTTTATTTTTATTAATACCCTGAGATTCCACACCTTGCTGGAACGCTCATCCCGAGGATGACCACTTAGCACTCTGCCAAGATGGTACCAATCACTCTCTTTTCTTTATTGAACCATCATTTTAAAAAAAAAGAAACACTCTCATGCCCCAACTTTGAGTCCAGTGAACAGCCGCAAGAAGAAAATTAATCCGCTGTCGGGGGAAAGGCTTTTCCATGTTGACTTACCCCCTCTAAAACCCGTTATCTCCGCCGATAACACCTCTACAGAGCCTGCCAGGTTGAAAACTGGTCACTAAACATCCATCTTTAAATATTGCGAAATGTTCACAAGGATGTGACATGGCAGAAAAGAGCAACGAAAACGGTAATTTTTCAACAACGGCAGGTCAGGACAATGTCGTTGATATTTTCACCCGTAAAGTCGTCAGGGATGTGAACAACAATCGTATTGTCCGGCTCTCGCCAGAGCTGGATGGTCTTGAAATGCTGTACAGCAACGACGCCAATAAAGACAAGATATTCAGCATGAAAATCCTGTGCTGGGCCCTTCGCCAGAACGGTGAGATTGAAGCCATGGTGCCCTGGCTCAGTCGTCTGGTTCCCGCCCGTAATCTGAACGACCCTTTAAACGGTCGCTGGGAAGGCTATTTTGACAGCCGGATGGAACGGCTGTTCTACGAACCTCCAGCCCATAAAGTAGTAGAACTGGAAGGCGCAGTTTCTTATTTTCAGGATTCGGAATACGAGAAAGTCGATAGTCATTCTGACGGGCAGGAACCCCGTATTATCCAGGAGATTCCGGACAATATCGGCACCCATGCGGTTCTCTCTGAAAATGCCTTCAAGTCCATCACCCTGACCCAGGTCACCAGCTGGCGGTTACTGGATGACGGCACCATCCAGGCGATGATTGCCGATAATGAGAAAATCAACGACACCCCGGTGCTGACCGGAGACAGCTGTCTCTACCCGGTGCAACAGGACAACAGTTTTAAGTATTTTTTCCACCATGTGATCGCCAACAAAATCAAGTCCGGCGACCCTGAGGCCATGGCAGCCTTTTCCCGATTGCTTGACCAGTGAGCTGCTTGACCAGTGAGAAAGGGGTCTGTCAGGCCGCTTCACCTTTGCGGATATGGTAGTAAAAGCGGTCATCCCGCTCTTCACTCACCAGTAGTTCATGGCTGAGAAAGTTGCAGAATTTGGGAATATCCCGGCCGGTGGACGGGTCAGTGGCAATCACTTCCACAATATCCCCCCCGGCCATTTCCCGCACGGCCTTGTGCAGCAACATAACCGGCTCCGGGCAGGTCAGACCGCAAGTATCAAGGGTTCGGGAAACTGTGTAGCTCATAGTCATAACTGCCTGTAGAAACGCTCGCCTGAAAAAAACCTTAAATCATTCAGGAATCAGGCGAAAATAATTAAACAATCACTCCAGCACGGTGACAGGAACCAGCCCCATGATCAAGGTAATTATCGACCGCGTAGTCGCCCAGGGTCTCGAACAACACTATGACCACTGCCTTAGGGACACTGCGGCGCTGATTGAGAAGGCTCCGGGCTTTCTCGGCAGCGAAACCCTCAAGGACATCCAGGACTCCCACCACCGGGTCACGGTCAGCCTGTGGGACAACACCCACTGCTGGAACCAGTGGCTGTGCTCCGAGAACCGCCGCCAGCTCCACTCCTGCATAGATCCTCTGCTTGACCATGAAGAAATGATCACTATTCTGGCCCGATAACAGACCGCTCCCTTTACGCCAGCCTTATAAAAAGACCTGATCTCTGCGAATACGCCGGTATATCGGGAGAAACGACATCAGCATGCCACTGCTGCGGGCAATGGTAAATACTGTAAAGGCCAGCCAGAGGCCGTGATTTCCAAAGTCTCTCATCATATACAGCAGGGGAATAAACACCATAAACGTGGACATTGCCATAATATTCTGCATCAGCCCGGTGCGGTTCAGCCCAATAAACACCCCATCCAGCCAGAAAGACAACACGCCCACCAAAGGCATAACTACCAACCATGGCAGGTATTCCCCCGCCATCTCAGCCAACCCTTCGATATCGGTCATAAAGGCCAGCAGGCTTTGACCTAAAAAAACATACAGCAGACTGATTCCCCCGCACATAACCAGAGAACATACCAGCGTTGCTTTCAGCACACGACGAATCTCCCGGGTATCCATCGCGCCAACCGCTTTACCCACCAGCGCTTCAGCGGCAAAGGCAAAACCATCCAGGGCACTGCTTGTGAGGAAAACAAAGTTCAACAGCAAGGCATTGGCCGCCAGAACAGTGTCTCCCTGTCGTGCGCCCCAGGCGGTAAACATGGACATGGTAAACAACAGACAAAGGCTGCGAACAAACAACTGCCGGTTAACCACAAGCAGAAAAGATATAGAGGATATATGCAGCGCTCCCCAAAAACGCATCTGGCCAGACACCCCCTGCAGATAACGGCGGCACAGCCACAGGCCAACAAACAGGCTGGCGTACTCAGCAATCACCGTTGCCAGAGCCACCCCTTTTACAGCCATTCCCAAACCAAGAACAAACACCAGGTTGAGCACAATATTCAAACTGTTCTGGAAAACCAGCAGCACTAAAGATGCCTTGGCAATCTGCCGACCCAGCAGCCAGCCCAGCACTGCATAGTTGGCCAGTGTCGCCGGTGCCGACCAGATACGCACCAGGAAATAGTTATAAACTTCAGGAGCAACATCCGGCCCGGGCTTAAAGAACGGTAGCACCAGTTCCAGTATTGGCCCGCCAAGCACGACCAGCACAACACCCAGCCCAGCGGCCAGCGCCAGGGACTGCACCAGAATATCCTTCAAAGACTGACCATCATTACGGCCATAAGCCTGGGATACCTGCCCGGTGGTTCCCATTCTCAGGAAACCAAAGGCCCAGAAAATAAAACTGAACAGGCTGCCACCGACGGCTACAGCTCCCAGATAAACAGGGGAAGGTAGACGGCCAAGAACCGCTGAATCCACCAGCCCAAGCAGGGGCACAGTGATATTGGAAATAATAACCGGCCAGGCAAACTGCCAGACCTGACGATTGGTTTTGCTTTTTGAAAGCGTCGATCGTGATGGCAAGGGTCGTTCCCTGGCAGAGGTAAAAAAGAAGGCGAATTCTACCGGGCTTTTTGCCACCAGGGCACAGGTAAAGGTCTGGGTATTTACGCGGAAACAGACTATTGCCAGACAACAGACTGCTTAGATTGAGAAATTACTGCGCGCCGATCTCTACCTGGGTGCGAATGCTGGGGTTAAAAACCTGTACGGAGTGGAGGGCGGTTTTGCCACCGAGTTTAACCGCATCAATGGTTAGCTTTCGGGCTTCTGTTACCCGGTCCAAAGCCAGATAGCTTTTACCGTTACGCTCAAAAACATCCACTTTCATAGTACTGTTAATGCCCTGATTTCCTGCACCACTGGTACCGTCATCCGTATGGATATTGCTGAATTCAATATAATTATTGCCGCCGTCGTTACTGGTCCAGCGAATATTATTACCGTCTTTCAATATTTTACTGGAGAATTCGACAGTGACACCCGCCTGGCCGCTGACATCATTCAGCTGCTCATCGTCCAGCCTCTGCAGCTCAGCATTGACCAGCCCGGAAAAGCTGAACAATAAAGACAATAATTGATAACGTATTTTCATCATCTCAGTCCGTTGGGAAAAGCAATAGACGACCGGTTAATTCACTGGAGCCATTCCAGTTCAAACTTATCAAATCTCGCTGGCCTGCCCCCGGTGCAGCCTGGGAGGAGGAAGCTACAACAAACTGGAAATTGTCGTACTTCAGCTTGCCGTTATACTCAAAGCTCAGCACATCTTTCGTTGTCGAGCCCACAGTTTTCGGTACAACAGAAACCACCATGGGGTCAGAATCCGCATAGCTACCAATTGCCAGGCTGCCCTGGAGAATATCCAGAATCAGCCAGCCGCTGCCTTCATCCCCCTGAATGGCTACCCGGGCACCGCATTGGCCACCATTTACAGGGCAAGTTCCATTAGGGTTTTCACGCCACAAAGGTCCACCGTTCTTGTTAATATCAACCTGAACAGAAAGAGTAACTCCCTGAGCCGTACTGACAGACAAAGATTGATCATCCAAAGGCACAAGTTCTGCAGCCGAAGATAAGGAAAGAAGAAAAGTAAATGTGGACAGCAGTATTCTTGTTATTAGCATACCTGCCTCCTAGATATCGTGGGTTGTTACATCAAGGTACTGAATACGAATGCCGGTCAATTCACCGGAGCCTAAGTCAAGACTACTGGTTCCAGTGGGTAGTCCGCCGTTAGCAGACCGAACACCACCATGAGTGAGATTGCCAATATAAATATTAGATTTTTTAGCATTTGAATAATAATCAGCTGCATTCGCTTTAGTGACTTTACGAAGCCTGATATTCACATGGCCTCCTGGCGTGATAGAAAACTCTAACGGCTGAGAATTGCCATACCCCAGATTCAGATCAAAAAACAAATCTGAAAAATAATATGTGAAAGCTCCTTGTTCCTGAACTGTATCACAGTTAGGAGCAGAGAAATTGCAGCTTGTTAAGTCAAGAGTTTTCACATAAAGCTGGAGGTCTAACTCGCCATCAAGGAAGCTCTTCCCCTCGCGTTCATTAACCCACAAACGAAATGAAGAACCATGGGAACTTAGCCCTGTTATATCGTAATTGTGGTAATCAGTTCTGGACCCGTCACTATCCTGCACCCGATAGTTGAAACTGACCCCCACATCAGCACCATCAGCATGATTTGAAAAGCGACTCCTTATACCATTAATCACATTTAACTGCTGTGCACGAGCACCAGCCACATTCTGTTCTTCCGTATTCACCTGGCCCTGTTTATTAGTGATCCGCCCTGGATTATTGGCTAAATAGCCATCTTGAACCGTAATTTCAGCATTTTTATTCTGGACATTCTGAGCCAATTGATTCCGCTCACTGCGAATACGACGACAGTCTGAATATAACCCACACCCAATTCTTTTCCACAATGGAAGGTTGTTATACTCCTGCACCTTAGCCTGATGTTGCTGCTGCAGTGTGTTTCTTTCATTAATCAGCCGCACTTTTGTAGATGGTGCAGCCGCCAGTTGATTTCTTAAAGTGTCCAGTTCTCCCTGCAATTGACTGAGCGTACCAAGAATCGAGCCTAAGGCAGTGTAACCTGCTTTTACATCATTTATTACTGTGGTGGGATTCTCCCCCGAAAACACAGGAGAGCTTATCTGTAGGACAGTTCTGTCATTCGCAATGGAATTGATATCTGAGCCAGGAATAATATCAATTTCAAAAGGGTTATTCAGGGTTCCAAGATTATGTTGAGTGCTATTGGCACCTTTGTTACTCCCCTTCCCTTTGATATATAGCCGCGAAACAGATACTCCAATAGGGTTGCCTGAAGTATCATTAATTCCTCCTACTGAAAGTTGGCCTCCTGATCCATCAAAGCTGAAATCTTCGAGCACCAGACCTATACCAGAACCACTTAAATCGGCCAGGTCGTCATCATCCAAAGATTCCATTTCAGCATGACTTACAGAAGACAATATGACTACCAGGAAACCACCAAAGACAATTCCATGCCTCAACATCCTGTTGCTCCTGTGCCGCTGTTCTGAAAGCAAGTGGCAAGGCGTTCAATACCCTGGAATACCTGGGTAAAATTAACATTCACAGGGGCCCGTAAATTGCCCTGAGCATCTCTGTATTTCGGCAGGTTCAGAAAAGCACCAACTGGAGTATTGACAACACCACCGGTATCGAGATCTCTCCAGGCAAAGTTCTGATGGCCAAGGGCAATAAACATCCCCCTGGCCGCGCCTTCAATCTGCTCCGTATTTGGGTTATCAGCAATAGCAACATTGCCAACGGGAAGTGAACGGTACTTGGTCAAATCAAAACAACTGCTGAGCCCCGCGGCATGACAGTTATTAGATTTTAATATTCCAAGTAAACCACCCAGACCAGCCAATAAACCATTATCCGTTTCCAATCCTTGGCCGTTTGGAATACCTACCCGGCTGGCACGCACATTCCGAGCATTACCGTTATTGTCTACCAGTTCTGCCTCTGCGGTCATATTGGCACCACCGGCAATAGTTGCTGCAACCCTTACCAGGAAGGGGGCATCACCTCCAACAGCATCCCTAATTTGTCTCATGGTGCCGTGGATACCAACTTTTACATCCCCTGTTAACTTATTGATATCACCCGACAGCATACCTTTGGCTTCGCCAAAACCCATGCGTAAACCAACAATTTCCTCTCCCTCATAAGCGAACTCCAGATAAGGGTTTCTTATCTGGAAAGGCACTATCTCACCATTACCATTATTGCTGATATAACCCAATGCCAGATTATCGATATCAATATCAGAACCCTGCTGGCCATCGCGAACTCGAGTCCCCAAGGCCAACTTATCGACATTTAACTGGGTTTTAATATCAACCCCCAGATTAACCCGGGTAAAGCGGATATTATCTATCTTATCTGTCGCCATATTAATAACAGCCTGCCCGGTCACATCACCAAGCTCATCATCTTCCATGATTTCGAGGGCAGACAGAAAAGGAGAAAAAACCAGGCACACAAAAAAAGCTGCAACAGCGCGGACAGAGGCAGGAAAAGGGTGGGTCTTGTCCATAAAAACACCTGATTTTTATTGTTATTCTGCATTCTTTTCATCGACTATATCCCTGCACCTGCAGCGATACAAGCACGGGAATTCAGCCAGCTTTCAGGATTATCGGGGCTTTACCACAATAAAATCATTGACCAATACGACATCCATGAACCGTCACCTCTTCCCGGTCATGGAATAACTGCTTGCAACGCAGCTGTACCTGAACACCCCGTTCAGCGCATATCTCCTCAATCATCGCCAGTGCCTCCTGCACCGCCAGCCAGCGCTGTTTCATGGGAAGCTTTAAATTAAAAATGGTTTCCCGGCACCAGCCACTGGCCAGCCATTTGGCCATAAGTTCTGCGGAGCGGGCGGGTTTATCAACGATATCACACACCATCCAGTCCACAGGCTTAGCGGGTTTAAACAGGAAGGCATCCTCTTCCTTATGGTCCACCTGTCCGGTTTCCATCAGCTCCTTCTGCATAGGGCCATTATCCACAGCGGTCACCATCATGGAGCGATTAGTGAGCTGCCAGGTCCAGCCTCCGGGAGCCGCGCCAAGGTCTACACCTTTCATGGCCGGAGCCAGCCTTTCATCCCACTCTGCCGCAGGTATAAATATGTGGAATGCTTCTTCCAGTTTCAAAGTGGAACGGCTGGGAGCCGCCTTGGGGAATTTCAGCCGCAGAATGCCACCGGGCCAGGGACTGCTATTTCGGGTATCAGATATTCCGAGATAACCGGACGTGGAATCCAGCATTAAGAGATGTAATCGGGGAGCAGAAGGGTTTCCTTTCTTGGTCAGCAGATCTGTTTTACGCAAAGCCTGACGCAGAGGGTTGGAAAACTTGCGGCAGAATACGGAAAGCTCTTTGGCTTCATTGGTATCCGCCGTTTCCACCACCAGCTCACCACAACGGGGAAGCTCCCCTTCACGGAAAGCCTCCAGCAGTGGCGTAATGCGGTCAGATACCGGCATATTTTCAACAAGGGGTAACGCAGCAAACCACTGTCGGACAAAAATCATCTGCTCAAACCGCAGCTTCTGCATCAAGACCCAGGCACCATTGGGTTCCTGGGTGATATAGACCGCAAAACCGCTGTTTTTTCTGGTTTTTACATAGCCATAAATACCGACACCGGCAGCTTTATCCTGAATTTCTCCCGCCAGGTCCGGCTCAAAACCGGGGCGACAGAACATAACCAGGTGCGTACGGGAAAGCGCATTCATGGCAATACCCCTGAAAAATGGCCGCTATTGTATGTGAGGAGCGACCAGAACACCAAAGCCCTTAAACAATACGGATACAGCGAATCTAACCCTCTTGTCAGTGCCTTATCCAATAAAATCTGGGAATAAAAGCGAATACTCTTTCAAGAGGCGCTTATGGCCACTCCCAACTCTTACAATGTGCCCCCTGGCTTCTACAGGCATCCGGTCACCGGTGAACTTACGCCTGCTCAGGCCCAGGCTCACGTTCCAGCTCTTGTCCGGGCTATTGTCCCCCGAGTTCTTGTTCCAGTGTTCGTTCCGGTTCGCGTTCAGATGCCCCAGCCTGCGCCTCTTCTGCCAACACCTGCCTATGGCCCCATATCTATTTATGCCCGGGGTATCGGCCCGGTGAATGAGGCTGATGCTTGTAAAATGCTGTCCCAGTCAATCAGGGGTATTACCAGCGGTTATATTTCCTATCCTGAGTATCAGGGAAGCTTCGGGAACATCTTCCCAGTGCCAGTGAGCAGCCACTCTCTGGCCAACGCATTTGTTATCAAAACAAACCGGTATAAGACCCCCCTTCAATGCCGGGAACTTGAGCAGGAAGCTTATCTTCACCTGCACCTGCAACACCCCAACATTCTTCCCTGCCTTGGCATTGCCATCAGCCGGGCCTCAGCCACCTGCTGCCTTCTCCTGCCCAGGGCCAGGGAAAATCTGCTTGCAAGAATGGCTGCCATACGTTCCGGCCAGCGCCCCCTTAACCTTGAACAACGGTTAATTATCTGCCTTGGTGTTGCAGAGGGCATAAAGTATCTTCACCACCTGGGCTTGGTGCATCGGGATATATACGCTCGCAATATTGTTCTGGACGATAACGGAAAGGGCGTCATCGCTGATTTCGGAAAAACCCTCAGAAGCGGCGAGAGCAACCCGTGCATTACTATTATTCCGGAAACCATTGCCGGAAAGGCAGCTGTGCGTATCATCCACCCGCCCCTGACCATCAACCATCTGGCGCAGGCACCGGAGCAGTATTTTGCCCTCTGCGTGACCAAAAGCAGTGATATTTTTGCCTGGGGAGTCTTGTTGCACGGCCTGATAAGCGGCTACTTCCGGGCACAGCTATGGACCAACCACCCGACCTGCCAGCTTCATCAGTGTAATGATCCGGCATGCCTCCATTTTGTATATCCCCTTTCTCCTGGCTGTACGCTCCGTAGTTTTCTTACCATTCCCGGAGCCAATACCACTGACCACTCTCTCGCGTCAGAATCAGGTGTTGCAGAAGAATACAGAAATCTTATTCAGGTTTGTCTGTCCCATGAACCTGAATACAGACCTTCTATAGAACTCCTGCTCCATGATTTTCACGACAAGGTTTCATGGCATTTTAACCGACCCATTCCGCAGTAATTTTTGCGGCGGTTTCCAAATGCTGCTGATGGATTAACCCTGATACATTCCTTGGCTTAAGGTCATGATTCCCATCTGCCAACCAGTGAATTTTCACAGCAGGTGACAAGGTGTATTCAGACACGATCTCCCTGCTTCCCATCGTATCCCTCTCCCCCTGTATCACCAGCAAAGGGGTTGAAAGCTCTTTCAGGTGACTGATGCGAGGCTTGACCTGCTTGCCGGTGGCATAAAACGGATAGCCAAGACACACCACCCCCTTTATGCCTTCAATATCCTTCCCTTCAGCAACAACCATCGTGGCCATACGCCCGCCCATGGATTTTCCACCAATATAAACCGGACACTTACCCGCTTTCGGCACAATATCAGCAATCACCTCTCGCCAGGTTTCCAGCAATATTTTTGCAGTATTGGGCGGGCGCTTTTTACCATTAATCCGTCGTTCAGCCATATACGGAAACTCAAAACGAACAACACTCACACTCTGCTTATTCAGAAGGCTGGTGATGTCGTCCATAAACGGGCTGTCCATAGGCGCACCGGCACCATGGGCGAGAATCAGCAGAGCCTGTTCATCACCTGCACGATTCCAGAGATATTTATCCATTAAAGTCCTGCGTTCTGTCTGTCTGCGTCCGTATACTGACCTTAACAGCCCTTCAACACCACCGATTACTTGCGTAAAGACGTCTGTATTCTGTTATGATTGCCCCGCCATAGGAGCCGGCGGTAACCCCTCTCGGTTGCCCGTCCGCACACCACACAATAAAAGCAATAACGGTAGTATGCTCCACAAGCCATAGATCGGCGCAATAGTTATGCTAATAAAGATCAAAAGTGCCCATAAAACGATCAACCATTGATCTATGTCATGGATGCCTTATTTCGCCTTTTGCATACTTGCGTCGGTTTATACGTATAACCGCAATCGTGGATCGCGAGATGAGCAACGCAACGGACACACATTACAACTACAAAGTGGTTCGCCAGTTTGCCGTAATGACGGTGATTTGGGGGATTGTCGGAATGAGCGTCGGGGTATTTATAGCCGCGCAAATGGTCTGGCCTGAACTGAATTTTGAACCTTACCTGACCTTCGGTCGCCTGAGGCCTCTTCATACCAATGCAGTAATTTTCGCTTTCGGTGGTTCCGCCCTGTTCGCGACCTCTTACTACGTCGTACAGCGTACCTGCCAGGCGCGCCTCGTGTCTGATGCCCTGGCGTCCTTCACCTTCTGGGGATGGAACCTGGTGATCGTGCTTGCGGCCATCACCCTGCCGATGGGCTTCACCTCCTCCAAAGAGTACGCCGAACTGGAATGGCCCATTGATATTCTTATCACTGTGGTCTGGGTGGTGTATGCCATCGTCTTCTTCGGCACCATCATGAAGCGCAAGACCAAGCACATTTATGTGGCTAACTGGTTCTTCGGCGCTTTCATTCTCACCGTTGCCGTTCTGCATATCGTTAACAACGCGGAAATCCCGGTGACCGCCTTCAAGTCCTATTCCGCCTACGCAGGCGCTATGGATGCGATGATCCAGTGGTGGTACGGCCATAACGCTGTAGGCTTCTTCCTGACCGCCGGTTTCCTGGGCATTATGTACTACTTCGTGCCCAAGCAGGCTGAGCGTCCGGTTTACTCCT
The DNA here is from genome assembly GCF_058147085.1 of Parendozoicomonas sp. 209JJ7-1. NCBI lineage: Bacteria > Pseudomonadati > Pseudomonadota > Gammaproteobacteria > Oceanospirillales > Endozoicomonadaceae > Parendozoicomonas > Parendozoicomonas sp. 209JJ7-1. Next base: position 190,451 of record NZ_JBYVJU010000005.1, read on the forward strand.
ATCGCCTGTCCATCGTGCACTTCTGGGCACTGATCGCCATCTACATCTGGGCCGGTCCCCACCACCTGCACTACACAGCTCTGCCCGACTGGGCCCAAAGCCTGGGTATGGTGATGTCCCTGATTCTGCTGGCACCTTCCTGGGGCGGCATGATCAACGGTGTTATGACCCTCTCCGGCGCTTGGCACAAACTACGCACTGACCCGATCCTGCGGTTCCTTGTGGTATCCCTGTCCTTCTACGGCATGTCTACCTTTGAAGGCCCGATGATGGCGATCAAGACAGTGAATGCTCTCTCTCATTACACTGACTGGACCATCGGCCATGTACACTCCGGCGCTCTCGGCTGGGTAGCCATGGTCACCATCGGTGCCCTTTACCACCTGATTCCGAAAGTCTTTGCCCGTGACGGCATGTACAGCACCAGCCTGATTAACACTCACTTCTGGCTGGCCACTATCGGTACGGTTTTGTACATCGTTGCCCTGTGGGTAAACGGTATTACCCAGGGTCTGATGTGGCAGGCAACCAACGCTGACGGCACTCTTCAATACAGCTTTATTGAATCTGTACAGGCCAGTTCTACCGGTTACATCGTTCGTCTGATTGGTGGTGGCTTCTTCGTCACCGGTATGTTCGTCATGCTTTACAACGTCTGGCAGACCGTTCGGGTATCCAAGCCCGAAGAGATGACTGCTGCCGCGAAAATGGCGTAAGGGAATAACAACATGCTGAAACACGAAATAGTAGAAAAAAACATCGGCCTGATGATCGTCCTGGTTCTGTTCGCCATCAGCTTTGGCGCACTGGTAGAGATCGTCCCCCTGTTCAACCTCAAGCAGACCACTGAGCCTGTTGAAGGACTGAAGCCGTATACCGCACTGCAACTGGAAGGCCGTGACGTTTACATCAAGGAAGGCTGCGTTGGCTGTCACTCTCAGATGATTCGCCCCCTGCGTGCAGAAGTGGAACGCTATGGCCACTACTCCGTCGCCGGTGAGTCTGTATACGACTACCCGTTCCTGTGGGGTTCCAAGCGTACCGGTCCTGACCTGGCCCGTGTGGGCGGTCGTTACTCCGACGAATGGCACCGCGCTCACCTGTACAAACCTCAGGATGTGGTGCCCGCTTCCATTATGCCGGCCTACCCCCACCTGAATGAAAACCTGGTGGATAGCACCGTAACGCCCAATAAGCTGGAAGCTCTGCGGACTCTCGGCGTGCCTTATACCGATGAAGATATCGCCGGTGCCACTGATGCCGTGCGGGGAAAAACTGAAATGGATGCCCTGGTCGCTTATCTGCAGAATCTCGGCACCGTGCTGACCGAAAAGCGCTGAGGACGGTGACTATGGAACTGGATATCAACACCCTGCGTGGTCTGGCTACCGCCCTGTGTATGCTGGCATTTATCGGCATCACCCTCTGGGCCTACAGCGACCGTAAACGTAAAGACTTTGATGAGGCCGCTAACCTGCCTTTTCAGGACGAGCCTCTGGCTGCTGCCCATAACAACAGCACTAGCGTAGCCAGCAATAACAAGAAGGAGTCAGCACATGTCTGATTTTTGGAGTGATTGGGTTCTGCTGCTGACCCTGGCCTGCCTGGGCTTAATTATCTTCGTGCTGTTTTCCACCTGGAAAATCCAGCGTAAAGAGTCCACCGAAGAAACCGTGGGCCATGAGTTCGACGGTATCAGTGAGTACGACAACCCCATGCCCATGTGGTGGATCGGGCTGTTTATCGGTACTTTGCTGTTCTCTGCTGTGTACCTGGTGCTTTATCCCGGCATCTGGCCCAGCAGGTTTGACGGCATTCTGGGCTGGACATCCGTTGGCGAACTGAAAGCCGATCAGGAAAAACACGCCCGTCAGTTCCAGCCCCTGTTCGAGCAGTACGCTGCGAAGAGCATTGAGGAGCTGCAGGAAAACCCCAAAGCCCTGGCTATGGGTAAGCGTATCTTCCTGAACAACTGCGCCCTGTGTCACGGCAGTGATGCTGGCGGTACCTTTGGCTTCCCCAACCTGACTGACCATGCCTGGCTGTGGGGCGGCAGCGCCGCTGACATCGAAACCACGGTTATGGATGGCCGCAGTGGCCAGATGCCCGCCTGGGGTCCGATTCTGGGTGAGAAAGGTGTCCGTAATGTTGCCTCCTATGTGCGCAGCCTTAGTGGTCTGGAAGTAAAAGCCTCTAAAGAGTCCCTGGCAGCCGGTAAAGATGCATTTATCGCCTCCTGTGCCCTGTGCCACGGCCAGGACGGCAAAGGCAACAAGATGTTCGGTGCACCCAACCTGACCGACAACACCTGGCTCTATGGCAGCAGCCAGGCCCAGGTGGAATACACCATCCGCAAAGGCAGAAACGGCGTAATGCCGGCCTGGAAAGATGTGCTCGGCAAAGAGAAAGTCCACCTTGTATCCGCTTATGTTTACAGCCTGTCCCAAGAGGACTCTGAGCAGAAGTAAGCACGACACAGACAGCCCTGTAAGGGCTGTCTGTACTTTGAACACCCGTTTTTGCTCCACCCACTCCAAGTTTTAAATTTTTATTCAGGGCTATTGAACCCCTGGCAGCGAAAGGCAAAGCCATGAGCCAGCGCAACGAACCGGACATTATTGAAACGGTCAACCTCTACCAGAGCCAGGAGAAAATCTATACCCGTGCTTTTGCCGGCTTTTACCGTAACCTGCGAATATACGGTGGAAGCCTTTTATTTATCATTTACTTCGGCACCGTCTGGCTAAACTGGGGAGATCGACAGGCCATACTCTGGGATCTTCCTACACGACAGTTTCATATTTTCAATTTCACCTTTCTCCCCCAGGACTTTATCCTGCTGTCCTGGATGCTGATTATCTGTGCCTTCGGCCTGTTCTTCCTGACTGTTCTGGCCGGTCGTGTCTGGTGTGGCTACACCTGCCCCCAGAGCGTATTTACCTGGGTATTTATGTGGGCAGAGAAGATCACAGAAGGTGACCGCAACAAACGTATGCGCCTGGATAAGGCCCCCATGAGTGCAGAGAAATTCCTGCGCAAACTGGTCAAACATCTGATCTGGCTGGCTATCAGTCTGGCTGTAGCCATTACCTTTGCCGGTTACTTTACCCCGATTCGGGAACTGATCTCCGACCTGCTGAATTTCAATGCCGGGCCCTGGTCGGTGTTCTGGGTGGGTTTCTTTACTCTCGCCACCTATGGTAATGCCGGCTGGCTGCGGGAACAGGTGTGTATCTATATGTGCCCCTATGCCCGCTTCCAGAGTGTTATGTACGACAAAGACACCCTGACAGTTCATTACGACAACACCCGTGGCGAAACCCGTGGCCCCCGCAAACGCAGCGCAAACCCGAAAGACGTCGGACTTGGTGACTGTATCGACTGCCAGCTTTGTGTCCATGTCTGCCCCACCGGCATTGATATCCGCGATGGCCTGCAGTACGAGTGCATCAGCTGTGGCGCCTGTGTCGATGCCTGTAACGGCATTATGGATAAGATGGGTTACGAAAAGAATCTGATTTCCTACACCAGTGAAAACGCCATCGAAGGGCAGAAAGCACATCTGCTGCGCCCACGCCTGGTTGGTTATTTTGTCGCTCTGTGTTTAATATCCGGCATGTTTGTCTACACCCTTGCCACACGGACGCTTGTTGAACTGGAAGTGCTCAGGGATCGCCAGAGCCTCTATATCACCAACAATAACGGTGATATTGAAAATATTTACACCCTGAAACTGGTAAATAAAAGCCAGCAACCGGAGACATTTAACATCTCTTTCTCCGGCCTTAACGGTGCCACTCTTCACGGCACCACCCGGGTCACGGCCGAACCGGGCCAGCCCACCAGCCTGCCCCTGCGTCTGTCAGTTCCCCCTGCACAGTTAGCCGGGGCTAATACTACTATCACTTTCCATGTGACCAGCGCTGCCCCTGACGGTTTATCAGCCACCGCGGAAAGTCGATTCCTGTCGCCAAGCAGCGCTCCATGAGGAAGAGTCCATGAACCTGACCACAGAATCCAAAGAACCCTTTACCCGCTGGCACCAGGAACCCTGGGCCTGGTATATCGTCGGGGTCATTGCCGTAACCGTGATCTGGGGCACCTTTCAGCTGGTGGTGTCTATTAAAAACGCCGACGATGTGGTGGTGGATGACTATTACAAAGTGGGTAAAGCCATTAATCAGGATCTTAGCCGTGACCGTCGCGCCCGGGATAGGAATATGGCCGCCAGCCTGACCATTCAACCTGAAGCCAACAGACTGCAGGTCCGCATGTCCGGAACACCTGAGAGCTGGCCCCAGCAGCTGCGTCTGCGTCTGAATCCTGCCGCCAAAGGTAAAGAGAACCAGATTGTTGCCCTGATTCAGACCCCTTCCAGTGAGACCCTGTACCGGGGCCAGCTGGCAACTATTCCTGAAGGACGCCATTACCTGCAGTTGGAAACCCTGGATGAAATAGTGCCTGAACAGGGTTACATCAGTGGCTGGCGTATTAACCGGGAAGCCAGTTTCCAGCCAGGAGAAATCATCGAGTTGTCAGCAACCAAAGCTTCTAAAGAGTAAGTCGATGGGAGAGAGCTGTTTCCACTGCCACCTGCCCATCAATGGCTCGGTACATTTTCATGCCACCATTGATGGGGAAGAACGTTCCATGTGCTGCCCCGGATGCCAGGCTGTTGCGACAGCCATCAGCGCCGGCGGCCTCGACAACTACTACCGTTACCGAACCGAACCGGCCCAGCAGGCGGATGTCAGCTCGGTACTGAAAGCCGAGTATGAACTGTACGACCGGGACGACCTGCAGGCCGCCTTTACCCGGGAGCTGCCTTCAGACTCGTCATCAGACAACCGTCGTGAATCACGGCTGCTGATTGAAGGTATTACCTGTTCTGCCTGTATCTGGCTGCTGGAGCACCATCTGTCTGCCCTTGAAGGGGTGGACAGTGTCACCGTGAATCTCAGCCAGCATACAGCCACCATCATCTGGAACCCGGAACAGACAAAAATCAGCGAGCTGATGCTGGCCGTGGTCGCTATCGGCTACCGGGCCCACCCCTGGCGCCAGGAGCAGCAGACGGCTCTTCTGGAAAAAGAGAACAAACAGTTTATCCGTCGTCTGGCCATAGCCGGTATCGGCACCATGCAGGTGATGATGTATGCCGTGGCTTTGTATGCCGGGGCCATGCAGGATATGGAAGCCCAGTACAGAGACCTGCTGCGCTGGGTCAGCGCCCTGGTAGCGACACCTGTTGTCTTTTATGCTGCCCGTCCGTTCTTTTCCGCCGCCTGGCGTGATCTGAAAAACCGTCATCCAGGTATGGATGTCCCTGTTTCCATTGCTATAGGCGGGGCTTATCTGGCCAGTCTCTGGGGAACCTGGCAGGGAACTGGGGAAGTCTATTTCGATTCCGTCAGCATGTTTACCTTCTTCCTCCTGGCTGGACGCTATCTGGAAATGCGGGCCCGCCATCGCACCAGCCGCACCTCCCGCAGCCTGAACCAGCTACTGCCGGAAAGCTGTCTGCGCATTAAAGCGTCTGGGGAAACGGAACGGGTTGCTCCCGGTGACCTTCAGGTGCATGACAGTATTCGCATACTGCCCGGGGACAGTATTCCCGCGGACGGGACAGTGATTGCCGGCCAGAGCAGCGTGGATGAAGCCACATTAACCGGGGAACATCTCCCCGTAACAAAGCTGCCGGGAAGCGCTGTCACTGCGGGAACAATTAATACTGAAAACACCCTGGATATTACCGTTACCCGTACCGGCCAGAACACCCGTCTCTCGGCCATTTCCAGACTTTTGGAACAGGCCCAGGGGGATAAACCCGCTATTGCCAGGCAGGCGGACAGGGTAGCCGGTATTTTTGTCTGCGCCGTGCTACTTTCAGCTGCCGTCGTGTATGGTTACTGGCTGCAGCATGCACCCGATAGTGCCATGTGGATTGTGCTTTCCGTTCTGGTGGCCACCTGCCCCTGTGCTTTATCACTGGCCACACCCACAGCATTAACGGCGGTCACCGGCTTTCTTCAGTCACGGGGACTGCTTATCAGCCGCAGCCGAGTACTGGAAGGTCTGCCCCAGATTACCCATGTGGTATTCGATAAAACCGGCACACTGACCAAAGGTGAACTCTCCCTGCGGGATATTCGTATTTTGAATGGCGATTATTCCAAAGCGCAGTTGGCCGACTTTGCCGCGGCCCTGGAAGCCCATTCGGAACATCCGATAGCCCGGGCTTTCCCTTCAACAGCGACAACCGCTGAAGATATTCGCAATATCACCGGCGAAGGGCTGGAAGGGGTTATTCGAGGACAGATCTGGCGTATAGGTAAAGCATCCTTTGCCAGTCCGGACACGGCCATTTCATCACCCGATAACGACGGTCAGTGGCTGCTGCTGAGCCGCGACAAAATGCCACTGGCCTGGTTTGGCCTGGATGATACCATCCGCTCCGAAGCGAAAACGGTTGTTGCAGATCTCCACAAACGGGGACTGCATGTTGAACTGCTCAGCGGTGACAGCCAGGGGGTGGTTAACCGTGTGGCCGGTGAACTTGGCATCACGGAAGGCCGTGGACAGGCGACACCGGACGACAAGCTGGAACATGTGCGCCAGTTGCAAAACCAGGGCGCACGAGTGTTGATGATCGGCGATGGTATCAATGATATTCCGGTCCTCGCGGCGGCGGATCTGTCCATAGCCATGAATACCGCATCCGATCTGGCCCGTACCCATGCCGATGCACTGTTGCTGGCGGGTGACCTGCAAAGACTGCCGGAAGCCATCGATCAGTCTTCCAGAACCCGCGCCATTATTCGTCAGAATATGGGCTGGGCTCTGGGGTATAACCTTTTAGTGTTGCCTCTGGCAGCGTCCGGCTGGCTGGCGCCCTGGATGGCGGTGATCGGCATGTCCCTCAGCTCACTGGTGGTTGTTGGCAATGCTCTGCGACTGTCCGGTGCAGATACATCGAAAGCAACCGTTCCCCGGCCATCACAGGAGCTTGCACAAGAGCCTGTACAGGAGGTAACACCATGACCAGTCTTTATATTCTGATTCCACTGGCGGTTATCCTGATTGTGGTCGCTGTTGTCATCTTTTTCTGGGCCGTGGATAACGGCCAGTTTGATGATCTGGAGGGGCCGGCCCACAGCATTCTTTTTGATGACCCACCGACCTTTAAAAAGAACCATAAGGACTCTTAATTATTTATGACTGAATCACTGAGTCTCTCCGCAGCGTTTTTACTTGGCCTGCTTGGGGGCGGCCACTGCGTAGGCATGTGTGGAGGCATTATGTCCGCCCTCAGCCTTGGCCGTGCCGACAACCGCTGGAGCCTGAACAGCCTGGGCATACTGCTGGGTTACAATATTGGCCGTATTTTCAGTTACACCCTGATCGGCTTTTTAATGGGCACCCTGGGCTGGTTCCTTGGTGGCTTCAGCAAGGAATTCAGCGTCGCGCTCAGAGTGCTGGCCGGCATTATGCTGGTGTGCATGGGCCTGTATCTGGCTGGATGGTGGCGTGGATTAACAGCCCTGGAACAGATTGGCCATAAGCTCTGGCGCAGAATTCAGCCCAGGGCATCAGCCATGCTGCCCATCGACAGTCCGGTGAAAGCTATAGGTGTTGGCGCGGTCTGGGGCTGGCTGCCCTGTGGGCTGGTGTACAGTACACTGATCTGGGCTGCCGCCAGTACCAGCGCCGTTCAATCAGCCTCTTTAATGCTGGCCTTTGGCCTGGGCACACTGCCGGTTCTGCTGGCCACAGGGCTGTTAGCCCGACAAATGATGGCCCTGCTGCAAAGCAAGGTGTTCCGTTCCGCCGCCGGTATTCTGGTTATCCTTTTCGGTCTGTGGACCATTCCCGGCCCCCACCAGATGTGGGTAATGATGAAGCTGGACTTCTCCGGCCAGCCCCATCAGATGCATGGCGGGCAGATGGATCATGAAAATATGGACAAAGCTCCTGTCGATCACTCGGCAATGGATCACTCTCAAATGGGCCATTAACAGGAAAAATCTTTTATCTGATCCATACTCCCGCCTCTTTGCTTCAAATTAAGAATGCGGGAGTACAACTTTGAAGGACAGGCCACACCGCTCCAGGATTCTATTTTATCTGTTCTCTGGCCTGCTCTTTTCTTCTTTTTTATTACTTTCTGTGGGCACGTATTGTGATCTTCCCCTGAAAAACCAGCTTACACCCCTGGTTCTCTACCAGCTGCTCTCAGCACAAAAGCCTGAAGCCGAGATAACTTCCTCTGTTACAGATTTCCCAGAGATAAAACGGCTCACTAATGACCTGACTGATGAGCAACAGGCTTTTTTAAGTCTGGCCACCCAGGTGGAAGGCTTTTTTATTCTGGAAGACTCTGAAAACACAGAGTTACTGGAGACTTTTCGGCTTGAACAGCCCGATATATCCCTGCACTACCCCGCAATTCTTGACCAGGCAATCTCTGCCGATGGGGAACAACAGCTGAAAGTCCTGCCATTTGGAATTATCTCCATGGCCCGGGGAGGAGGCGGAAAAAGAGCGCATCCGTCAAAGCAAAAGGCAGACAGTTCCAGGGCATCAGACTCAGTACAGACAAATCGTACTTCTGGCCACCGCAAAGGCAACCGTGGTGATGGCAGTTCAGGGGATGCAAATAAATGCCCGCCAGTAACGGAAGAGTCCAGCCAGAGACGGACAGATAACCGTTACCAGCTCAGTATCACTATTAAGCAATCCGACAAACCCGATCGTTCTTATCTGGTTGAACCTGCCGATGCAGAGTCCCGGGAATATTTTGACCAGAAACTGCGCTGCAGTTACCCGGATTGCCACTACAGCTGCGCCCGGGACCCGGTCTTTGCCCTGCACCGGGACGACCCGGACTGCAACGCCCTCTATTGCCGGGGTTGCCTGAATGAAGCTCTCGGGGATGTCCTTGACCAGTATTGCCAGCAATGTGGTGACCCACTGGACCAGGATGCCCATATTCCTGCCATCCACAGCCAGCAGCCAACTTTTAGAAAACGCCAGATGTCACTGAAAATACGCTGTCCAAACCATGATATGCAGGGCACCCACAGCGGCTGCCAACAGATATTGAAGCTGGAGGATTTACCCTCTCACCTGCATAGCTGCCCGGCTGAAACACACCACTGCTTTAACTGTGACACCAATGTCGTTGCAGGGCATCAGTGCCGGGAGCGGGTCGTTCATTGTCCGGAATGCCGTTTCAGCCATAAATTCAGAGAAACCCACGGTCACCGCCTGACTCTCCGCCATGCCACAGGGGTGACCCGGATGACAGCGTCCCGAATGTTTGATTCTGCATACGCGGCCTCCCTGCAACAGACAGCCGATGCAGCTGAACAGAGCATTGAAGATAGGCGGGCATACTATCTGGCTATCAACCGGCAACAGGCTACCCGGCTATGGCCCCCTGCAACCCTGAGAAAAATCACCGACCACTCCCTCGGATTTGCCCATAATCCATGGCTGCGACTGGGCGTCAGCGGCACACTGGCTGCAGGGCTGACAACATCTCTGATATTCAATGGAGCAGCCTGGCCAGTCGCCGCTGCGGGGCTGGCCACAGGAACCCTCGCCACCTTGAGTACCGGCGTTTATGGCACAATTCCGATTATCAGAATTCCGGCCAATATCGGTTACAGCCTGAGTCTGTTAACCCTGTCAATGGCAACAATCTGTTGCCGGAGTACACACCAATCGCCCCTTAAAGACGCGCTGGCACCAGTCAGTGCGGAAGGGGTCACCTTTTTCCAGACCCTGAAAGATATATTCCAATACCTGAAAAGAAGCTGCTCAACCCATTCCTTCCCCCCGACCCGGCAGAACGGGCCGGATATGCAGGTTTTCCCGGTTCGCCTGAACAACCAATAGCGCCTAGCGTCCATATGGGAAAAAGAATATCCGCCTGGAAAACATTAATATATTCCAGCAGCCAGAACTGGTAAGATTAACCGCGTACTGGAAAATCCCACCTGCCATTGATGCACGTCAACATCAAACCACTACAAACAAGTAGACTGTCAATCAGTATTGTATGCAGGCACTTGTTTTTATTTACCATCTAAAGTGTTCAACAAAAACAACATTGCAGCATTTTGATTGCAGGGTATAACCATGACTAACTCACTGATCTGGGATTCCGGATTACTTCAACGATATGACCGGCCAGGGCCAAGGTACACCTCTTACCCTACAGCCGTACAGTTCAACAGTGAGTTTAATCCAGAGACTTTCCACTGCGCCGAGAAACTGAGCGGGCAGCAGAGAAAACCACTATCGCTGTACTTTCATATCCCCTTCTGCAATACCGTCTGCTACTACTGCGGCTGCAACAAGATTGTGACCAAACGCAGGGAGCAGGCCCAGCCTTACGTAGATTTACTGTGCCAGGAAATGGCCATGCACGCCGAACTGCTTGGCCACCGGGGCCTGGTTGAGCAACTGCACCTTGGAGGGGGTACGCCCACGTTCCTGAATGAAGCGCAGATCCAGCAGCTGATGGAAGCCGCAGACAAACACTTTCACCTGAGCTTCGGAGAGTTCGCGGATTATTCCCTGGAGATTGACCCCCGGGAAGTGGACTGGAGCATGATGGGCCACTTGAGAAACCTCGGTTTTAACCGCATCAGCCTGGGGGTTCAGGACTTTGACCCGAAGGTGCAGGCTGCCGTTAACCGTATCCAGCCCCGGTCGGTTACCGAGAATGTGCTGGACGCGGCCCATGCCATGAGTTTCCGCTCCATCAACATAGACCTGATCTACGGCCTGCCCCTGCAGACCCGCGACAGTTTTATGAAAACCGTGAACAAAGTCATAGAGCTGCGCCCGGACAGGCTGTCGGTGTTTAACTACGCCCACCTGCCCCACAGATTTATGCCCCAGCGCCGTATCCGTTCAGAAGACCTCCCGACACCGGAAGAGAAGCTGCGGATCATGGAAGCCACCACCCAGCGTTTGCTGGAAGCCGGTTATGTGTACATTGGTATGGATCACTTTGCCCTGCCGGACGACGACCTGGCCATTGCCCAGGAGGAAGGTTATCTGCACCGCAACTTCCAGGGCTACACCACCCACGGGCACTGTGATCTTATTGGTATGGGTGTGTCGTCCATCAGTCAGATAGGCGATACCTGTTCCCAGAACCATACGGATATGGAAAGCTATGTCAGCGCGATAGAGGCCGGACGCCTGCCTATCGCCAAAGGTATGCAGAGCAATGCCGAAGACCAACTGCGCTCTCATATCATCCGCCGACTGATCTGTGATTTTCATCTGAATTTTTATACGCTGGAAGCCAACTGGGGAGTGCGCTTTACCGAGCATTTCCCGGAAGAGATGGTGGCCTTAAAAAAAATGGCGGAAGATCAGCTACTGACTATTGATCACGACCATATACAGATCCTGCCCAGGGGCCGTTTATTGATTCGCAATATTTGTATGGTGTTTGACCAGTATCTGCCTTCTGCTCAGAAAACGCCGCTTTTTTCCAGGATTATCTGATCAATAAGGGAAAAACAATCATCCAGGTGGCACCGTATCACCACCTGGATTTTCTGCCAGGGACTGTTTAGATTTTAGGAAACCCCGGATTTTCCAAAGTTATTGACACTATCATCCTGCCATACTTTGGGAAGTATCAGAGTCAGATGAAATATCCGAGCTGGGTTTTAACTTACTCGAACGATTTTTCTTAAGGAAAAAACAGGCCGTTAGCACAGAAGCAACACAAACCAGCACCAACGCAGCTTCAAAATTCCAGAAACCCCACGGATTCGGCTCAGGCGGAATAAATCCAATCAAAAGACATGCAAAGATGCAAATACCACCAATGAGGCTGACCACCCACATGCCAGCCGTTCCACCAGGCACCTTATAAGCACGTTTAACTTCAGGGTGTGAATAGCGTAAACGAATCGCCGCCATGAACATAAGAATGTACATCAGCGCATAAAGCACTATGGCAATGGAAGTCAGTATCAAAAAGACAGCATTGACGTCGCTTGTCGTTAAAAATATCAGACCAATTGCAGAAATCAGCGTAGCCTGCGCCAGCAGCAATCTGACAGGTACATCGTTGTCATTGGTTTTTTGGAAAAATGACGGCAGGTTTCCATCAACACCCGCTGCCCACAGACCTTTAATAGGGCCAACTACCCATGTGCTGACCTGTCCTGCAGCTCCCATGGCAATTAAAAAGGCAATCACAGGAATCACCCAGGTCATCTCATAATGATGCAGCAAAATGGAAAAGGCCTGCGTTGCACCATTAATTGAATTAATCTGGTCAACAGGAACAACTCCTGCAATGGCCAGCCCTCCCAGCAAAGTCAGGACAAACCCAATAATCGCCGCAGAAAATAAGGCAATGGGATAATTTCTCTGCGGGTTCACGACATTTCTTGCATGGCTGGCTGACACCTCAATACCGACAAAGCCGAAAACAAAACTCAAAAATAACAGTAAGTCTTTCGTATCAGTCAAAGATGGCAGGAAATTCCTGGACGTTAATTGATAATCCACCTGTATTGGATTGCCTTGCAACAGATACCAGGCACTGCCTCCAATTAAAAGAAGTGTTGGTGTGATCACACCCACGACAAGAGCAACACTGGAGATCATCCCAGACCTCTTGGCTCCTTTAAAATTCATTAAGGTAGCCAGCCAGTAGATAGCAATTATAGTCACTGCAATAAAATATTTGTTATTACCAAGTTCCGGGGCAAACACATAGGCTAAAGAACCACCGACATAAGCCAGAATGCTGGTTACACCAAAAATACTCTGCACCCATTGCAACCAAACAGCAAGGAAACCTAACTTATTACCGAATGCAGCCTCGACCCAGCTATAAACACCATTGGAAGGCCAGCCCGTTGCAAGCTCAGCTGACACCAGCGCTGCCGGAATAAGAAACGCAAAAACCGTTATGATATTAAATATAACCATATGCATACCGGTTTCAGCCATCGCCGGCATATTTCGCAACGTCATGAACAATGCTGCGGTAATAAATATCAACGGTATAACTGTCAGTTTGTTGGAGCCTTGCTTAACTGGACTGTCATCCCCCAGTTCCATGGAGCTTTGCATTATTTTTTCCTGTATTTCGGGATTTATTTTATTGAAAAAAATGGCTCATTCCGCGTGTCCAGCACACATGACATTTGAAATGATGAATCATTGAAGTTACGCAGCTGCAAATCTTCCTGAGTGCGTAACTTCAATAATTAATTTTCAGGATAAGCAATTAACTGTGCTTGAAACTGCCTGAATCCTGTTCATTACTCTGGTTAACAACAGGATGACGCTCAAAATAGTTAACACAACGCTTAAGGTCGTTGATCATCAGGTTGCCCATATCCCGGCTGAAACCATGACGTACCAGAATGCGCATAATCACCAGGTCTTCACGATTCGGCATGGAGTAGGCCGCAATCTGCCAGCCACGGCTGCGAATTCGGTCGGACAGGTCATAGAGGTTGAAGTTCTTGCTGGCTTCCTCTTTCAGGGACCAGCTGATAGCGGGAATACCGCCTTCACCCTTGTAGATCACATCAAACAGCCCGATTTTTTCAATTTCCTCAGCCAGATAGGCGGCAGTGTCATAACAGGCCTGATGAATACGACGATAGCCTTCCTTGCCCAGGCGCAGGAAGTTATAGTACTGGGCGATAATCTGGCCGCCGGAGCGGGAGAAGTTCAGGGCGAAGGTGGGCATATTGCCGCCCAGGTAATTGACATTGAAAACCAGGTCATCGGGCAGGTCAATCTTGTCACGCCAGATTATCCAGCCCACGCCCAGAGGTGCCAGACCGAATTTGTGCCCGGAGGCGTTGATGGATTTCACCCGCGGCAGGCGGAAATCCCAGACCAGGTCCGGGTCAACAAAGGGAGCCAGGAACGCACCACTGGCACCATCCACATGCACCGGAATATCCAGGCCGGTCTCTTCCTGCAGGCGGTCAAGCGCCGCGCACACTTCCTGCACCGGTTCATACTGGCAGGTAAAGGTCACGCCCAGGGTTGGTACCACGCCGATAGTATTTTCATCGCAGCGCTTGAGCACCTCTTCCGGGGTCATCAGCAGGCGGTCGCCTTCCATGGGAATTTCACGCAGCTCAATATCCCAGTAACGGGCAAATTTATGCCAGCACACCTGGACAGGACCAGTGACAAGGTTTGGTTTGTCAGTTGGCTTACCCTGGGCTCTCATTTTTTCCCGCCAGCGCCACTTCATTGCCAGCCCCCCCAGCATGGCCGCTTCGCTGGAGCCTGTGGTGGAACAGCCCATGGTGTTGGTGGCTTCCGGTGAGTTCCACAGGTCAGCCAGCATATGAACGCAACGTGCTTCAATCTCTGCGGTCTGGGGATATTCATCCTTGTCGATCATGTTTTTATCAATACATTCATCCATGATGCGATGCACATTATCGTCCAGCCAGGTCTGGCAAAAGGTGGCAAGGTTTTGGCGTGAGTTGCCATCAAGCATCAGTTCATCATGAATCACCTGAAAGGCATGTTCAGCAATCTGTTCATTTTCAGGCATACGATACTTCGGTATGGCCACAGACAGGCTGCTTGATGCATAAATATCATCACTGATTTTATCGCGGACTGTATCTTTATCATGACAGGGCATGAAATATACTCCAGATTGAAGATAGAACCCGGCTTTCGAAAAAATTCTTTTTTCATTATCAATAACCGGGCTATGGGGGGAAAGCGATAAGCAGGAAAAAACTGACCATCTGGCCTTAAAGAAATACCAGCTTTTCTATCACTGCTTTAAATAAAAATTTAATTGCGACAAGGCTTCTATCAAGCCTGCGCATGCATTTGTTTTCTCAAAACAAACGAGTAAGACATCAAGCCAAGACCATTGGTCAATAATTCAATGGCAAAAATAATACCCAAAATACTTTCTGTCGTTGCTGGATAACCGGACAAAACGGAGACAGCAAGCAGAATAGAAATAATACCTGACACCAGTATGATACCAAACGCTTTATTTTCCCGATGGCTTAATGCAATTATGATTTGTGCAATACCAGACCCCATAAGAAGGGCTGTGATAACCATACTAAGAGCAAGTACTCCCTGTACGGGATATATAATAAATAACCCCCCCATGGCAAGAGTAAATAAGTTCATAGCGACACTCCAGAATCTGTTTCCTCCCTGGGGAGAAGTTTGCGAGAACAAACTAATCAAACTGGAAAGTATAAATGCAACGCCTAGAACCTGCTCAATAACCATAGATGTAAAAAACGGATGCATTATAGATATTAATCCACCCAGGAAAGCCAAAAAACCCGCCAACAACCAATAATTATAAACTTTCATTTATTAGATCCCATTCAAAAACATTTAAAAACTCAAATCAGGTTACTTCCACAGTGAAAACATTCACAAGAGCAACTCAACACGCACAACAATTAATAATTCACACCGCTAATTATGAGCGGTAGAGTGTACAGGTTCCTGGAAGTAAAGTGGATCAAGTCCAGTTTCCAGATTCGTATTCCTCTTGTTCTTCAAGAGGTATTGGTAAAGATGATCCTTCAGTACTTTTGATTCGTATTTCCCCTTTTCATTCTTCCTGGCAAAAAGATAAGTCTCCAAGTTAGCCAGGTCATCAGCGAATATGGCATTCGCTTCTTTATCATCGCAGCTTCTCAGCCAGGCCAGCAAAGCATCATAAACTGGCTTTGCTTGCCCCCTGTGAATGGCATCTTCCAACTGTTGCTGTTTTTCTTTTCCATCGCACTCTCTGATAGATGCCGCTTTATTAAAAGCAGTATTAAAAGAAGACAGCGGCATTTTATTTTGCTTGTTTTCAACCTTGGTTTTACGGAAATAATTAAGGAATTTCAGTATTATTCCGGCAACCATCAGAAGAACCAGCGCCATCCCCAGCCAGAAAAACTTTGACCGGTCTTTGATTTTTGCAAGGGCTGCCTCCGGTGATTGTCCGGGAACCGGGGTCTGTGCCTGGCTAATTGCCGGACTGCCTTCTACAGCCGGTGCAGCAACCCCTTCAACATGGATTGTTTCTTCGGGCAGTATTGCTACCTTTTGAGTCCCGGTACTGGTATCCAGCCAGTTAACCCTGACCGGGGGAAGAACAATATTGCCACTACGGATTGGTACAACTGAAATAAGAGTTTCGCGCAGGGCAACAGTCCCTTGGCTGGTTTGCCGTTGATCTGTTGAACTGCTGTCGACATAAATCTTTACTCCATCCGTTTTAGTAAACGACAATGCAGGCAGTTGATTTTTCTGAACGCCCAGAGCGATTAGTTTTATTGTGCGCGTAACCGGTTCTCCAACCTTAAATGTGGGTTGAGCAGGCTCCCAGTGAGCCTCAACTTTAACCTTTTGAGCAGGTAAAAACCAACTGTTTTGTCCCCCATGGGGATCAGCATAAATATCAAAACCAAGCTCATCGGTTCTCACGCGAAAGGGCGAACCCTCAAAAGTACCCATTGATGGAAACGAGAAAGGGAAATTATCGAATACGGAGCGCTGACGTCTATCCGTCACTACCTCACCTTGCAGAATAAAAGGGGGCAATGAGAGTCTTCCACTTTTCTGAGGCCGTAAAATATAGTGTCTGGTAATGATCTGGTGGGTTTCTCCCTGAATCACCTGCTGGGATCTCTTATCTTCCCCCACCTGACTCAGTTCAAAATCCTTACTCTCTGGCGCAATAATGGAAGCCTGCCGGATAGGCTCAACCGTATCAATTTTGACCGTAACCGGTATTTCCTGATAGAGATAATGCTTGCCCGGCCTGGCCTCTGCTGTGATAGAAACACCACTATGACCCGTTGCCTTGGGAAGGTCACTGGCCGCTACAGCCTTGATTTCCAGCGGCTGACTGCTGACACTGCCCGCGGAAATCGCCGGCATGACCAACTGGCCCTGGGCTTTGGGGGTCAGGGTAATAACCCAGCTTTTACTGGAGCTTCGTCGTCCATTAATAATACTGGTCCGCAGGGACTGGGAGGTACCCAGTATTTTGAAGTTCTCTCCCAGCGGCGTCAGGTCAGGGGCTTCGGCATCCGGGCCAGCGGTGGTCAGAGTCAACTGAAATGTATCACCAACACTCACTGTATCGGCGTTTATTTCGGCTAACAACCCCGCTGCCAATGCTGATTGCCCAAACAGCAGCGCTGACAGGACGGCTGCTAATAACATCTTAAATTTTTTTAACATCATATTCTGCCCTCCTTAATTATTGCTCTGCCCGCAGTTGCAGGTAGTGCTGCTGAATACGAGCCCGCAGCAAACCGGTCGGATCATCAGATACACGACGCAATTGTTGCTCTGTGGCTTGATCCAGGGGAGTTTTTTTCTTGTCTGAACGAGAACCTGACGCCTTCTCTTTCGGCTTATGCTCACCATTCCCCTTTAATATTGATGACATTAATTTGGAGAAGACGTTCTGGTCTTTATCCGCCTTACCTGCTGACAGGGAACCTGCCGCCTGTTCAGGCGTCTGTTGCTGAGTAGACTTGTTCTGCTGCCCGTTCTGACCGGACTGCTGTTTCTGCTGGTCGCCAGACTTATTCTGCTGCCCGTTCTGACCGGACTGCTGCTTCTGTTGATCGCCAGACTTGTTCTGCTGCCCATTCTGACCAGCTTGCTGCTTCTGCTGGTCGCCAGACTTGTTCTGCTGCCCGTTCTGACCGGACTGCTGCTTCTGCTGATCGCCAGACTTGTTCTGCTGCCCGTTCTGACCGGACTGCTGCTTCTGTTGATCGCCAGACTTGTTCTGCTGCCCATTCTGACCGGACTGCTGGTTCTGCTGCTGGCCTGATTGCTTATTTTTTTGTTGCTGTTTTTTCTTTTGTTGCTGCTTGAGCAGTTTGGCAACCAGATCACGGTTAAAACGGGCATCAGCGTTGTTCGGCTGCTGCTTAAGGAAACTGTCGTACGCCTCCAGGGCTCCCTCCAGATCACCCGATCTGGCCAGAGCGTTACCCAGGTTGTAATCGTTCGCGGTATCACCCAGTTGCTTATAACTGTTCGCGGCTTCCTGATAGTTGCCGGCACGATATTGAGAGGCCGCTTTCCAGGATGGGGAAGCAAACTTCCGCTTGGCGCGGTCAAAGTCGCCGGCCTGAAAAGCGTCCTGCCCCTGCTGGTCTTCTGTTTGCCAGAGGTTGTGCCAGTAATTTTCCAGTGCTGTTTCTGCCGCAGGCTCTGGCTGTTCTGCTTTCTGTTCGACGGTGCTGGCCGCCAGCGTCTGGTCGTGGGGTAGCATCCAGCCGCTGAGGGTGAGCATAAGTGCGAACACCAGACCGCGACGAAACAGCAAAGGCAGCAGCAGTACCGGAATAATCAGCAGCCAGTAACCCTGGTCAACCCAGCGGTCCGCCTTGATGGAACTCAGGGTCTGTTGACCTTGAGGGGAAGGTTCCCTGGGTAGCAGCCTGTCCAGGTCGGTATCGTCCGCCGTCATCAGTGCCAGCTTGCCACCACCCTCTCTGGCCAGCTGTTCCAGCCGGAGTTTATCCAGCTTGACCTTGACGGTTTTTCCATTTTGATGGATCAGACGCCCACTATCAGTTTGCAGGAAAGCGCCCTGCTCGCTGCCGATGGCCAGTACTGACAGGGTATAACCCAGCTGACGGGCCTGACGGGCCGATGCCACAGCCGCTTTGGGATCACTGCCGGCGCTGTCGGTCAGGACAATAATACGCCCGCGGTGAAATCCGGCCCGGCCCAGAAGGCCCGTGGCCTCATTAATAGCCAGGTCAAGGCGGTCGCCCAGTGCCGGCATCAAGCCTGTGGACAGCTCCGGCAACATCTGCTGAATCACATGGCGGTCACGGGTCAGGGGTGTGGCGACAAAAGGAACATCGGAGTAAATCACCAGCGCCCGGTCATCGCCCTGAGTTTTCTGAAGAATATCCTGCAGTTTGTGAATTGCGCTTTTCAGGCGGCTGGGTTTAATATCATCAGCGTTCATGGACTGAACCAGGCTGAGCACTACCACTGTCGGCTCTCCTCCCTGATAGGAGGGCGTGGACGTCTTTTCCCATACCGGCCCGGCCAGGGCAAATATCAGACTGCAGACGCTTAAAAGTCCGACAAGCAGACCAAGTGCTCGCCGGAAAGAACTTGTCGCCTGATCAGACGAACTGCTGGCATGGGTCATGTAAGGCAGCAGATGCGGGTCAATATAACGGTTCCACTGATCTTCTGAATGGCTGCCAAGTTTGCGCCAGGAAACACTGACCAGCAGCAGAGCCGGAATCAGGGCCCAGAGCCATTCCGGTCTCAGGAAGTGAAAGTTATCGATCATTGGGTTCATAGCGCTTCCCCCCGGGCGAACCATCCCCGCTGATCCGCTCCACGTAGAGCGACCAGACCTGCCAGTACCGCCATCAGCAGCAGTGCCGCACCTGCGGGCCAGAAGTAGAGGGCAATTTCCGGACGTACATACACTGGGTCACCGGTGACTGGTTCCAGTTTGTTGATATCCTGGTAGATGGCGGCCAGCTTCTGGACATCGGTGGCCCGAAAGTATTGCCCGCCGGTCAGGCGTGCCATCTGCTTGAGAGTCGCTTCATCCAGATCTTGGGACGGGTTGACCAACCGCTGGCCAAAGGGCGTATTTACAGCCACCGCATTGGCACCAACACCGATGGTATAGATACGAATACCCAGCTTTTTAGCCAGTTCCGCGGCCTTGATAGGGTTCATAACACCGTCATTGTTAACCCCGTCGGTCAGAAGAATCAGTACCCGGCTGTCGTCCGGGCGCTCTTTCAGCCGTTTGATCGCCACAGCGACAGCGTCACCAATCGCGGTTCTCTGGCCAGTCAGCCCGACCTGGGCCTGGTTTAACAGATTGCGCACAACATTGCGGTCGTAGGTCAGAGGTGCCTGCAGGTAGGCCCGGTCAGAAAACAGGATCAGCCCGACCCGGTCTCCCTTGCGGCGGTTAATAAAGTCATCCGCGGCCTGTTTCACCACTTCCAGGCGGGTTGCGAGCTGGCCGGTCAGGGTCAGATCCTGTTCAGCCATGGAGCCGGACAGGTCAATCGCCATCATCAGGTCCCGCCCTTTGCTGGGCAGCGACGTTTGTGGGCCGACAAAGGCTGGTCGCGCCAGGGCGATTACCAGCAGCGCCCAGATCAGGGAAGCAAGCAGCAGAAAGCCCCGGGAGAGGCTCTGTCCTGCCTGGCCACTCTGGTGGTTTTTGAAATAATCAAAAAAAGGCACCTTCAGGGCCCCCGAGGTTGTCGCGTCAACGGGTTGCAGAAGTCGACGGGCCAGAAAGGGAACCGGCAGTAACAGAAATGCCAGCGGCCACAGAAACGTTATCATGTGTGCCTCCTTATCCACTGTTCAGTCACTTCAAGCATTTTTTGATGGCTGGGTGAACTGTCACATTCCGTGGGCTGATAGGGTGCCTGAGCAATAAAGGTGGCAATATCAGCGGGCATGCCATATGCCCCAGTGGTGAGATAATCCACCCACTGCTGGCCGCTGAGCAGACCGATCTTGTCCGCGTCAAGTTGCAGGACCACACGGTGCAGCAGTATGGACAGGCGTTCACCCAGATCGCGACTGCTGAGGTCAGCCTGGTGGCTACACAGTTCATGCAACTCTTTCAAAGCCAGTCCTTTCAGGCTTCTGGCCGCTTTTCTTCGGTAAATAACCAGACCAACCGAAAGCAGGAACAGGACGGCCATAAGCACCCACCACCCCGGAGCAAAGGGCCACCATGACACCTGTTCTGGTAGTGAGATATCGTGTAATGCGGTGAGCTGAGACTTAAGATCTGGACTGAGAGGCATACTCAGCGTGCCCTCCTGCCGTTGTGGTTGCGGGGATTCAGCAGAGAATCCGGATCCTCTCCGGTCATGATATGATGCAGCACCATGCGGTTCTGACGACAAAGTTTGTATAGCTGTGTCCGACGCTCCTGATAGGCGGCGCTGTACTGTTCAAGAAAACGGGGATGCAGCTCTTTCAGGGACACCAGATCGCTGCCGTTGCTGATTCGCCCGCCGGAAACCGGCAGGACTCTGTCCAGCTCATCAACCACAGCGATATTGGTGACATGGGTGTGGGCTGACAGGTGCTTTAATTCCCGTTCCGCTTCCGTATCAAAATCGTGAAAGTCAGTAATTGTGAAAACCAAACTTCCGGGGCGACACACCTTGCGCAGCCGGCGCAGCCCCTGAACCAGAGATGACTCGTCAGCGACAGGGTGATCGATAGCCGTGCCCCCGGCAATATCATCCAGAAAACGCAGCACCGAACGCCGTGTCCGGGCTGCCCGGTAACTGTTGAGACTGCCCCTGGTCAGAAGGATTCCGCCAATTCGGTCACCACCATCATGGGCGACCCAGGCCAGCTTGGCGGCGATTTCCGCGGCCAGATGAGACTTGAACCGAACCCGTGAGCCGAACTGCATCATACGACGGAGGTCAAGCAGGATATAAACTGGCCGCTCACGCTCTGCCTGAAACAGTTTGGTATGAGCCTGGCCGGTTCTGGCCGTAACTGACCAGTCGATATTCTTGATATCATCCCCCGGCTGGTAGATACGGGATTCGGCATACTCCATCCCCTGGCCCAGAAAAAACGACAGGTTGTTGCCCCACATATGGGTCTGCACCGGGCCAGCGGGCGCGAACCCAGTGACATTTCTGGGAGGACGGGCATGGATCAGCGCAGACTTGCTGATCTCTATGCCCGACGCATATTCTGCTGTCTGAATCATACGACGCCCTCTTAACTAACCGGGATACGATCAATCAGGGTGCTGATAATGTCATCCGCGGTGGTGCCGTCGGCTTCCGCTTCAAAACTGAGCAGAATACGGTGTCGTAACACGTCATGGGCGATCACCTGAACATCCTGGGGAGTAACAAAATCCGCGCCCTTCATCCAGGCATGGACACGGGAGCAGCGGTCCAGGGCGATGGTGCTGCGGGGGCTTGCACCATAGGCGATAGCGCCGGCTATATCCTCGCCGTAGCGCTCTGGATGGCGGGTCGCCTGCACCAGCTGGATAATGTATTCCAGCAGAGCGTCGGAGGAGTAGGTTTTCAGGGCCTGCTGGCGAGCGGCAAGAATATCCTGGGTACGGATAATGCGTTCAGGCCGGGATACTTCGCCCTGAGCCTCGCCGTGAACAATACGCAGGATTTCCCGCTCGGCTTCCGCGCTGGGATACCGGATATTGACATGCAGCAGGAAGCGGTCGAGCTGGGCTTCCGGCAGCGGGTAGGTGCCTTCCTGCTCAATGGGGTTCTGGGTGGCCATCACCATAAACAGGTCGGGCAGCTTGTAGGTTTCCCCACCTACCGAAATCTGCCGCTCGGCCATGGACTCCAGCAGGGCGGACTGCACCTTGGCCGGGGCGCGGTTGATCTCGTCGGCCAGCACCAGGCTGTTAAACAGCGGGCCTTTCTGGAACGCGAAACTCTGCTGCTCCTGACGGTAGATATTGGTACCAGTCAGATCGCTGGGCAGCAGGTCCGGGGTAAACTGAATCCGTCGTGCGTCACAGTCAATGGTTTCGGCCAGGGCATTGACGGCCTTGGTCTTGGCCAGACCGGGGGCACCCTCAAGAAGGATATGACCATCGGCGAACAGTGCCAGAAGCAGGCGGTCGACAAAGTCTTTCTGGCCGACAATACGCGCGTTCATATGCTTTTGCAGGTAACTGACCAGTGTATTGGCAGAGCTGGCGCAGGTATCTGGTACGGGTTGGCGCAAAACAGTCTCTTGAGTCATTTTGATACCCGATGATTCAGTGAATAAGAACAGAAAGGGATAACAGCACTGGAAAAAGAATTTTGGTTTAGCCCGGATATTTCATAAATTGCCCCGAAAATCGCGTCGGGGCAATTTATGAAATATCCGGGTTAGATCTCTTTATCTCTCTTTCTTCCTGATAACTGATGCTATTCCTGCCACTTTTCCTGAGCCTTACGCCAACTTTAAAAGAAATTAAACTTGGCGTATTTAAGAATGTTCTGGGGACTATTCGAGGTACAGATGTTCGCTACTTTATCGGCTCGCCCCGGGAACAGCTGTCTTAGCCATTGCCCTTAGGTGCAATGGCCTTACAGGCTTCGCCCAGTGCCAGTAAAGCCGCAGGATACAATGACCTTCTGATGAAGAGTGTTCACCCTGCTGATTGATGATGCAGACAAATAACACTCTGGTATGGAGATAGATACTTCAGCAATAAGAGTGCGAATCAGTGGAAAATCTCATGACTCTTCTCCATTTTTGTTTTGATCGCCTATCAGCTTAGCTGGCTGGTACAGGCGTTATTCTAGATGTTTAAAACCAAAGCTATTCTAATAACTTAAGAACCTAAAATACCCTAAGAAAAACGATTAATATCTACCTGCTTTTAATGTTATTGCTTCATATTCAATAAAACAGGTGGGTAAATGAAAACTGTCATTTTCAAAGCTGGATTGCTCGGAGTGCTAGCATCATATTCTCTCTTGTCATATTCATGGTATGCATGCCACCAACCCTGGAACTGGGTTTGTGCAAAAGATAACAAAGGCCATGTATATCAATTGTGCAAGAATGCTGACTGGGGACGGGACTGTGCCAATGTATACGATGATAGTGGTGATAATTTTATAGGTGCACTGTGGGCACCATCATGTGAAAGTATCGGGGATCAGGAGAATGTACATCCTAAAGACATTCCTCCAGGAGAAGACATTGCAGAGCCATATGGGCATTGCATATTCAATCACTAGAATGGTAAATCTCTTTTTCCGGTATAGGCTTTCAGTCCCCATAACATAACAGCATCCACCTGGCCGTCAGAGGCGGCCATTAATACAGGGGGCATGCTTCAGATCCCTGAAACATGCCAATTGCCAACCAAACTGCCTATCCTCACGACAATTGAAGAATAGACAGAGTCACTTTTTACTCCCACACATCAAACAACGCTGGCAATATCCCCAGGCTTCCGCAGCATCTTATCAATATCCCCAATATGGGTTTCCTCTTCAGTAATCAGCCGCAATGCATACTCCTCCAAAAGAACGGAACCCTCCTTCTTAGCCAGCTCCAAAAGCTCATAATAAAGAACCACCCCACTCCGCTCAAAAGCAAGAGACTCCTGCATAATATCGTGAATATCGTGCTGGGAAGTTTCCAGCAGTTCCCCTATCCCAAGGGACGGATGCTCTCCCAAGTGAGTCACCATCTCTCCCGCTTCATGGGCATGGGCAAGGGTTTCGTTGGCTGCGCTGCGAAGCCAGCCGACAATAGGTATACGACTATAACCAAACACCATAAATGAGTAATGGGTATAGCGCACAACACCGGCCAGTTCGTGCTCCAGTATTTCATTCAGCTTAGCCACAAGGGCTTCTTTATTGGACATCGTTAATGCTCCTGTATTTATAATTCCTCATCAAGCGATCGGAGTATAGACAGCCAAACAAACCAGGCCCTTTGAACAAAACCCTGAAAGGACTGCTAAACATACGGATAACAGCCCCTGCCAGGAGACGCCCATGCGCTTTTCTGAAGTCATAAACCCTGAGAAATATCCATCCGGTGTACTGAGCATTCCGGATACCGAATTCACCGCTCTGGTGGATGTTTGGGCCAAAAGCATGGCCAGTTGGCATTATTTGAGGGAAACTCGCGTGGAACACTGGCAAGAGGCCATCGACACTCTATATACGGCACTGGAAGCCGACCTGCAGACAGTAGACGAACAGAAAATCATGGCCCACAAAAAGTGGATCATCATGATGCTCGCCGCCAAAACCCACTTCCCCGAACATATCGATGTCTATCACCCAACACTGGCAGAGCAGCAGCGTGTAGGCAGACTTATTCAAAACAGCAGAATTCGCAGGATACTGAAAGACAAGCTCGAACTCATGCGCATTCTCAAGCAGGACAAACTGCTGAAGGTCAACACCATTACCGAACTCACAGTTTCCCGACTCCAGTGCGAAGTTCTCGCCGCCTCAGCGCAACTTCTGGTCTGCAAATACCGGGGCAACCAGAAACGCTCCCCGGTTAACCGTTCCGCAGAAGTGGAAAAAACTGCGACAGCCAGTGCCGGTCGCGCAGACGCAGGCGTAAAAGCCAGTGCCTCAGCCAACGCTTCAGCAGCCATCAATCTCAGTTATGACAGCGGCCGAAAAACCACATTCGGCGGTTTTGAACATCAGGTTAAAGCCGCTGTTATGGCCACCGCCAGCGCCGAGGCAACAGCCGATGCCCAGGCCAGGGCCGATAAGCTGGTGGCTGCCGCAAACTTTGGCCTGGGGGCGGAGACCAAAGCCAGCGCAGAGTTTGATTACGAAATTGTCCGCACCTGCAAAGTCAAAACAGAATACATGCGCAGGCTTATGGGAGATAAATTCAAACTGATAGAAGGCCACCTCCAGGGCAGCGCAACCGCCAGAGCCGGAGGCTCTGCCAGCGGTACGGCAACCACGGGATTCGCGGGAAAAACCACTACCGATCTTGCAAGCGATAATAAAAGTACCTCTGGATCTTTCAATATCGCCAAAGCCAGCCTGGAAGGAGAAGTGGAGGTGGCGGTAAAAATGTCAGGCAAAGCCGGCGTCACCTTTGGCCAGACAATGGATATCGAACTCACAGGCGACCTTATGGCCGGTGCCAAGGCCAGTGGAGAACTGAAGGTTTTCCTGAACGGCAAAGGCTTCGGCATGGATATTGGCGGCCAGGCTCTGGCAGGCTTTCAAGTCGGCTCCAACCAAACCCTGAGCCTCAACCACCCTTCCCGGCATATTAGTATTATCAGCCTGCAGGCCCAGGAGTCTTTCAGTGCCGGTGTGGGAATAGAAGGTTCCATAAAAGCCAGAGCCACACTGGATCGAATATCCTTCTCATCCACCACCGGCGCGACCGTTGGCTTAGGCTCCAGCCTTGGCTTTGATACTGTAATCTCACCCCGGGGTGCCCTGCTCGCAGGATACGACCTGATTGTCGCGCCCGCCATCCACGGTCTGGGGGAAGCCATGAAACATCATGACCCGAAAATGGGCTCCGTACACACCCGCAATATGCAGGAGTTTATCAATTTCCTGAACAGGCAGGCATCACGGGGAGAAGTGGATCAGGTGTATCTTGATAATCAAACTCGTATAGCCGCCCTTATCGCCGGCATGGATGCAGAAGGCGACGCCCTGATAGACCCCAGCCGGAAAATGCGTACCGCCGGTTTTGCCGGCTACCAGCCCGTATCAATGGAAGAAGTCGGCAAAGTCTCCCTGGAGTCAGCCTACTTCACCCGGGGAGAACATCTGCGGAAAAATCCTCTCAAGGTTGTATTCGGTTCCCAGGCAGAAGTGTCAGATGCAAACAATTATATGATCAACGCCCCCAAGGGCGATCTTGGCAAAACCATTACTCAAACCGGCCTGCAAACCGATTACACCCAGATAAAAACAGCGCAGGCAGATGTGGACAGGAAAAATCTTCACTCGGTTGTTGCTGCATATGAAAAGGCTCGCTTTGGCGGCAGTGGTGAGTGTATAGCCTTTGATATTCTGCGCCAGGATCTGGTCAAAGGCACAATTCAATACTCTTGAGCATCTGAATTCTTGAGCACCTGAAAATAACTCAGAGTTATTTACAAAAACCCCGCTGCTGCTATCTACAGCGGGATTTTTTCATACAAAGCCAATCAGTACTGCGTCCTGAAAACCAGATGCCATCGTTTCCTCGCCAGAATATCCAGTACTCCAAACCTCACGATGGCTAAACTACTGCCGCTATGATAAACAGTGGTGAATATCATGACCGTTTTAAAACACTCCCTGTTTTACCTGTTCCTATCGGCTTCTGTTGTTTCTGCTTATGACTGGGTAGAAACCTCAACGGAAACAGACGACTGTAACCATACACAATGCACAAAATGTCAGGATGGCTGTGTTGGCCAGTGCACAACACATTACCATTCTGGAAAATCAGCTATTGATGGACCCTGTGTCGCCAGGTGCAAACAAGACTGTCTTGATAAATACCATTGCCCTGACAGGTGTTAGGGAGTGAAAATACTCCCACGGCGTCGTTGATTCTTAATCTGGATATTGACCTTTTCGCAGCATATGAGAAAGCTCAATTCCGGTGAGTGTCCCTGTGGCTATAGATGGTGATTTCCGGATCACCATTCTTACGTTCGGCATTGATGGAAGTGAGTGCACTTGAAGCTGGATTCAAGCAAGATTTACCCCGTCTTTACCTTTTTATTTACTCCGACCCTTTTATTCCTCTTTATTCCTCTTGATTCCTTCAATCTGAACATTGCCTGCTGGTATCAGCCGGGGGGTTCTGAACCGTCGCAGGGGTTCCCAATTTTGCATCAATAAACAGCTCTTCGGGCATACCCTCCGGAAGTGTTCCCCGGACGATAAAATCACTGACTGAACCCACGTAGTCATCCCCAGTTGCTTCGTTGGGGATTCTCAGATTGCGGATATAAATGCCTTCCTCCGTGGCTTCAGCATTGGGGGCCACAATCTTTTCTGTATTAAAGGCCCTGACGGAAATATCTGAAATTTGCTGCTCTTCCAGGCCTCTCTTGACACCATCGGAAACGGCTTTTCCATGGCAGGTCATAAAGTCCAGTCTGCTGACTTTCAGCCCTGCGTCTTTTATAAATTGCCCCAGAAGGTTACCGAACTCTTTTCCTCCATACTTCAGGGGCTCACCATCTATGCCCATGGTAATTGAGCCACTCTCATCCCCGTGGGCATCAATCACTACTCTGCCATTGAATGACAGAGGATTATCACCCCTTGTTATAAGTTCGATCTGAGCCCTGGTCCTTCGAATAGATGACTTTTCCGCGTTGATTTCATCAGAACTTTCCGGGTTCATCAGTACCTCGTTACCATGGGACTTATCGATGGCCAGTATGTTAAGGAATCCTACAAGGTTTGCGTCTTCCTTCATCACCGGAAAATATTTTACCCATGTCCGGTATGACCAGTCGGTACTGATGACCAGCGGCCGACCTTCAGGGACAGGATGGCCATCCAGGTCAGTGGGCTGAATACCTGCCTGCGCAGATATAATAAAAAAATAAATAAAAACAAGGAGTAATACAGCAGTCGCTTTCTTCCCAAACATGTTCTGCCTCACAGAAAGATAGCTTCAGGAAATCAGCTGAGAATAGTCATGCTATTGCCCCGAAACAGATTGTTCACCTGCCCATCCACCACATCACCGGTGGCCCGGCCGCCGTCTTCGCCGGAGAGCCTTTGGGATTCGAACAACTTGATATTTTCCTGATTGATGGCCATACCTTCTGTCCCTTTTAACATAAGTGTGGTGAAGAGGAGTGCTATGAAAAGAGTTGGTTCACAGGCTGCATGTTCCTATGCGCTATTTTTCCTCGGTTTGTTGGCGGTTCTTTTGATGCAGGCCGGGCTTGGGAGAGCCGACTGGAGGGGTGCGCCAGATTGGGAAGGGGAGCCTGATTTCAATCAGACATACCCTCAAGAGCACCAGTTCCTGGCCGCCTGTCGGAAAGGGCGTGTTGATATTGTGAAATACTGGTTGGCTCAGGAGGGTTTTAACCCCAGTGAGGAGTTTGTCAGCGGCGCAAGCAAGGAAAAGAGATCAGGTCTGTATATGGCGGTTAATTGTGGTCATTCTGAGGTCGTTCATATACTCGTTGATGCCGGTGGGGTTGATGTGAATCAAACCTTGAAGGGAGCCACACCTCTGTTCCTGGCCAGTCAGAATGGTCATACCGAGATCGTCCGCATACTTGTTGATGCCGGGGCTGATATGAATCAAACCTGGAAGGGAGCCACACCTCTGTTCCAGGCCAGTCAGAATGGCCATGCTGATGCCGTTCGCATACTTGTTGCTGCCGGGGCTGATTTGAATCAAACCTGGAACGGAGCCACACCTCTGTTCCAGGCCAGTCAGAATGGCCATCTCGAGGTCGTTCAAATACTTGTTGATGCACTTGTTAAAGGTGGGGCTGATCTGAATCAAGCCAAGACTACTGGTGTAACGCCTCTGTTTATAGCCGCTCAGAAGGGCCATGCCGAGGTCGTTCGCATACTTGTTGATGCCGGGGTTGATGTGAATCAGGCCCGCAATGACAGAGCCACACCTCTGCTCATGGCCAGTAATAACGGTCATATCGAGGTGCTCAGGCGTCTTCTTGCTGCCGATGGGGTTGATCTGAATCAAACCTGGAACGGAGCCACACCTCTGTTCCAGGCCAGTCAGAATGGCCATGCCGAGGTCGTCCGCATACTTGTTGAGGCCGGGACTGATCCAACAATGAAATTGCACTATGGTTATGGTTTCAGTAAAAGCCCTAGGACAGCAGCCAGGCTAGGCCAGCCCTTCCTGAGAACACTCAACCCTGCAAAATATGATTCTTACCAGACAATCATCGATCTTTTGAAATCATCTGCAAACCAGTGGAAATTGGAAAGGAAACTGATAGCAGAAAAAGAATGTCACTCTACGAGCTGCTTTGATCCGATAGTTGATTCTATATCCAGATCCAGTCTCCCAAATGGATTAATATCGTTAATGAAACGGCTGACACTTCACGGTAAGCATCGCTGATTTACGGCTGGTGCCACGGTCAGCTCTCCTCTCCCGCGCCCCAGCCCACCACTTCAAACGCAATCCGGTCATCCTGAACATCCACCCTCCAGGTAAGGGTTTCAGCAAGCAATGGGCATAATGTTTCATTCAGAGTGATGTCCAGGGGAATTCCTGCCTGATTTGGTACGCACGTGTGTTACCTGCTACAGGTGCCGTGTAACGTTTTCAGTAACACTTGGGGTAGCACTTTGTGATCTATGTAACAGTGTTCTGATAACGGAACCATTCCGGATTCGGCTGCAGACCCTGGTATCAAAGGAAACAGGATTTCTGGCACACCGCCTGCAATAGACAGAGTGCAAACAGGCAAAAGATTCCGGAAGAGAATCTTGCCAGACGGGTTACAAGAAAAGCTTCCCCAAGAGCAGGACCCGAGTAACAAGATTCAAAGGCAATTAGAAAAACAACAAACAGAACAACAAACAGAACAACAATAAGAAAAAAGAATAAGAAAAATAATAAGAAGAACAAAACGCTGACCGAGAATCTGAACCCCGCATCTGCGGGGTTTTGTTTATCTGCGGTTTTATCTGGAGTGTGTCATCAGCGCTTTCAGAGTCTCTTCCAGCTCCTCATAGTCCAGTCGCGCCTCTTGGCCCAGCCGCCGTCCTCGTCGGAGAGCCTTTGGGATTCAAATAACTTGTTTTTTTCTTTGTTAATGGCCATACCTTCTGTCCTTTTTCAGTATGCATAGAGGAGTGGAGGTCTATGAAAAAAAACCATGCACAAGGTGTATTTTCCTATGCACTATTTTTTCTCAGCCTCTGGTTTTTTCTCAGCCTCTGGTTTTTTCTCAGCCTCTGTGTCGCTCTGCCTGCTCAGGCGGGGTGGAAGAACGCTCCAGACTGGGATGATGAACCTGCTTTCGAACAGAAGTACCGGGAACACCAGTTCCTGGCCGCTTGTCGGCAAGGGCGTGTTGATATTGCAGAATATTGGTTAGCGCAGGAAAACTTTAACCCAAACGAGGAATTTATTAGTGGCCGAACCGGGAATAAGTTATCAGGTCTTTCTGTTTCGGCTCAGGAAGGCCATTTTGAGGTGGTAAGTCTCCTTATCAAGGCTGGCGCAAATGTTAGCCAGGCCGCAGATAATGGTACAACGGCTCTATATAGGGCCAGTCAGAATGGGCACGCTGAGGTGGTGGATTATCTTATCAAGGGTAATGCAGATCTTAACCAAATCACAGATGAGGGCGTAACGTCTCTGTATATAGCCAGCCTGAATGGGCATGCCGATGTGGTCAAGGTTCTTATAGAAGCCGGGGCTGATCCAACAATAAAATGGCGCTTTGGTTATGTTTTCAGTAAAAGCCCTCGGACAGCAGCCAGACAGGGTCAGCCCTTCCTGAGAATATCCAACCCTGAAAGATATGATTCTTACCAGTCAATCATCGATCTTTTGAAATTATCTGCAAACCAGTGGAAATTGGAAAGAAAACTGATGGTAGAAAAAGAATGTCACTCTACGAGCTGCTTTGATCCGATAGTTGATTCTATATCCAGATCCAGTCTCCCAAATGGATTAATATCGTTAATGAAACGGCTGACACTTCACGGTAAGCATCGCTGATTTACGGCTGGTGCCACGGTCAGCTCTCCTCTCCCGCGCCCCAGCCCACCACTTCAAACGCAATCCGGTCATCCTGAACATCCACCCCGCAGGTGAGGGTTTCAACCGGCCATGGGCATAATGTTTCATTCAGAGTGATGTCCAGGGGAATTCCTGCCTGACTTGGTACGCACGTGTGTTACCTGCTACACCTGACGTGTAACACCTGCGGTAGCACTTTGTGATCTATGTAACAGTGTTCTGATAACGGAACCATTCCGGATTCGGCTGCAGACCCTGGTATCAAAGGAAACAGGGTTTCTGGCACACCGCCTGCAATAGACAGAGTGCAAACAGGCAAAAGATTCCGGAAGAGAATCTTGCCAGACGGGTTACAAGAAAAACTTCCCCAAGAGTAGGACCCGAGTAACAAGATTCAAAGGCAATTAGAAAAACAACAAACAGAACAACAATAAGAAAAAAGAATAAGAAAAATAATAAGAAGAACAAAATGCTGACCGAGAATCTGAACCCCGCACCTGCGGGGTTCTGTTTATCTGCGGTTTTATCTGCAAGCCTGGTGCAGGAACAGGATGCCCTTGACCGTTATCAGCAAGCCATGGAAAACCATCTCTCAGAACTGGAAGTGCTGGAGAATGAACATCATGCCTACCAGTACAAGCGCATTCGCGTCCAGGAAAAATTCGATCCTGACCGGCAGCGCCTGAGAGCGGCTGAAACCCTGTATCAGCAAGCCCGGCAGAAACAGTTGACGGGTAAGGGCAGTGAGCGGGCGGAACTGTCCCTGCGTATGGCCGAGCACAGCCTGAGATGCGCTGGATCGTGAAACCATTGCCTATGCCCGTAAGGAAATGGCTCGATTAGAAAAGCTGTTAAAAGATGGGCGGCCGGGCAAACCCAGACATAAACGGTTGAAGCTGACCGGCAGTCTGATTGAATCTCATGAGTTTACGTTTCTCGGTAAAAACCAGTATCGGGTGGAACTGCCTCTTAAAGCCGGAGCTCACAAGTTTCGGATTCTTGGCCGAAAATACAGCCGCACAGTACCACGGGCTGATGATGGAGCTGTACATATGCTAATTTATGACAGCAAACGCACATCTCATCCGCGATTATTGATTGTTTCGAAAGGATTTGCTGGAACGGTGAAGTTCTGGACTTTATTGCGGGAACACCCCAACAGCAAAAGTCGAGGTGTTCCCATAGCCCATAGACAGAGGCGAGTTTACTGTCTGCAGGCGTTGAATATATCCAGATCTGGATCTTTGGCGCTTGTCTTGATATCCATAATGCCCAGCATGGAATGGAACAAATTATCCTGGGAGTATTGCTGCGTTGCAGCCGCTTTCCTCAGGCACTGCATATCAATATTTTTCTGCTGGGCGAACCCTTTGGAGAACCAGGTGATCATTGGAATATTGGTTTGATGTTCTGGAGCCAGCTTATAGGGCATACCATGAAGATACAGGCCATTTTCTCCCAGGGATTCACCATGATCGGAGATATAGAACAGGCCAACATTGTACTTGCCTTCATAAGCTTTCAGCTTTTTGATCACTTCTGACAGAACATAATCCGTATAGCGGATGGTGTTATCGTAAGTGTTGGTAATCAGCTCATTACTGCAGTTCTCTATATCACTCCGATCACAGGCAGGAGTAAATGCCTCCATCTCTTTTGGATAGCGCTGGAAATAGGTTGGGCCATGACTGCCAATCAGGTGAAGGGCAATCAGTTTATCACCTTTCATGCTTTGTACATTTTCGTCAAAGCCCTGCAATAAAGCCATATCGTAGCAGGTATTACCATTGCAGAACTCATTCTTCTCATGATGGTTGATTTCAATGTTCTTTATGTTTCGTGCAACACCCTTATCACCGCCATCATTTTCCAGCCATAGCAGAGAGATGCCTGCCCGTTTCATAATATCCAGGAAGTTGTCCTGGTTATTGGCTGTCTGCTTGTCGTAGTCACTTTTTGGCAGTTGTGAAAACATACAGGGGACAGAGAGCGCTGTTGCCGTGCCGCAGGAGGTTACGTACTGGAATGGCACTATATCGTATTGCTCAGTGAATGGGTTAGTCGGCCTTGAGTAGCCCATTAACTGGTAGTTCTGTGCACGAGCGGTTTCACCCAGAACAAAAACAAAGAGTGTTGGTTTGGTTGCAGGGTTTCTCTTTTCTACGACAGCATCTTCACCGATTTTTTTATAAGCCGGTGGAGTTGTCAGATAGGTGGCATTAATGTACTTGATTCCGCTATTCATATACTGAGTGGGAATCATCATCTTCCTTAAATAGGAGTTATTGCGTCCTATTGAGGAGTAGTCTTTCAGACTAAAGGAGGCAATTACCAGGATGCCGCCTATGGACAGTACAGCAATTCCCAGTTTGGCCAGCAGAAAACGTGGAAAGCTTTTTCCTATGGTTAAATTAGTCTTTAGCAGCAAGAGTGAGGGAATACCACCGGCCAATAGAATCCAGCTGATAGAGTAAAGGCTTATATAGGATGTGGCTTCACTGCTGTTGGTTTCAGCAATGTTTTCAATCATACCGCTGTCAAAATAAATGCCATAGTTGACGGTGGCATAGAGAACCATACTGCTTGTTATAATAAGGAAAATAAAAATCGGCTTGGTTATATAAGGCCAGGTAAACAGATTAAAAATAAAACTGAGAAAGAAGAAGAAAAAGAATGGAAGGGATATGGCAAAAGCCAGGCTGTAGGCTTCCAGACCTTCAAGAATTTCTTTAATTTTCCACAGAACGGGAAAGTTAAAAACAAATGTGTAATAGAGTGCAAGTAAAAGTGTTACGGTTGCATAAGTGTATTTCTTATTAAAAAGCTTATTATTAAAAATCTTATTGCCAAACTTATACATACAGCACCATTAGAATAAATTACCGAGAATTGTAAGCCAGGTAAATATAGCGAGGATTATAGATACCGAAACTGCAGCGGAACCCATGTCTTTGGCCCGGCCACTTAACTCATTCCATTCGCTGCCAACCCTGTCGACAACAGCTTCTATAGCGGAGTTTAATAGTTCGGTGATAATTACAAGTAAAAAGCAGGCAATAAGGGCCAGGGCTTCGTACCTATTGATGGGAAGGAGGAATGAAACGGTCATTCCAATAATAAGCAGAAGAATTTCCTGCCGAAACGCGGCTTCATATTTCCAAGCTGCTTGAATGCCTTTCCAGGAATATCCTGTTGCATGCAGGATACGCGTGAATCCTGTTTTTCCTGGCTTCATAAGAGATTTGTTTAGTATTTTAGTTTGTGAATTCAGGGGCCGGGATTATAAATAACTATAACTGACGCTGTCGTCTTCGGTTTCTACAGTTTTTTGTATCCTAGTGTTTCTTGTGTGTATTTTGTGTTTCTTGTGTATGTTTTGTGTTTCTGTTTCTGTGAAATGATTAGCTGTATAACTGTTCTTGTGTGCTTGTTTCTATTTGTTATGTTGTCTAGATAAGACGCCTTTGGCGGCTAACTACATCCAGTCGCCAGGTACTATAAAAATTGTTCAACAAGCTTTTTTGGAGGTTGGAGTAAAAATACCTTTTAAAGAATCTTCATCAGCAAAAAGCTTGTGATAGTTTTTACAGAATTCTCTTTCAACGTAACATTGAGCTGATCGGCCAGTTTTTCATGGGACATATGAGCATCCGTGCACAACGTGCTCCCCGGAAAAATCCGTTCGGCAAGTTGCGTAAAGAGTTCATCGTTGCTGACATGTTCAAGAACAGCATCCGTCACATGATCCTGGCGGTCGCAGGCCACCATAACCGGCACTTTTCTTACGGCTTTGGCTTTCTCTGCTTTATTAGCAGGCTTTTTCTTACGCCTCGATCGGCCTCCCCGTTTACGGGCTTCTTCACCCAATCCCCGCTGTCCTTTGCGGGATTCACAGGAACAATGGGGACAGCGTGGATGCTGATCAAAATAATATTTCAGCCGTTCAAGAAGGCGGCTGTGGTTCGCACTTTCTGGCCCCTTCGGGCATGGCGGCAAGGTGTTGTGCAAACAGGTCAGCTGTTCAGGGGATAATGTGTTGAGAGATGTCAGAAACTCTTCAAATTGTGTCTGCTGCATGACGATGGTTCCATATACGACAGAAACCGGTGGAGAGAAGTGTAGCTCATGCTACTAACATTTATTGTGAACAGAGCCCATATGGGGTTCGATATCCGTCAGGCTATATACCACCCGACCGTTGATTTTGAGATAGCAGGGGCCAGCCAGCTGTTATTCTGATCCTGCCTTCACTATGGTTAGGAATCCCTATCTTCGTCGGGATATGACCATGCTCACCCAGAAACTCATTATGACCAATGCACTTCACCAATATCTCTTGAATCACTCGCTCCGGGAAACGAAGGTGCAAAAACAACTTCGAGAAGAAACCCAGAGCATGTCAGAAGCTCGCATGCAAATTCCCCCTGAGCAGGGTCAGTTTATAAGCTTCCTGGTCAAACTGATCAACGCACGCCGCACACTTGAAATTGGTGTTTTTACCGGTTACAGCACGCTGGCCGTGGCCCTTGCTTTGCCAGAAAATGGGGAAGTTATAGCTTGCGATATCAGTCAGGAGTTTACCGACATTGCCAGGCGTTACTGGCAGCAGGCAGGGGTCAGTGAAAAAATCAGCCTGCATTTGGCTCCCGCACTGCAAACGCTGGAGCAGCTGCTTTCCGATAACCAGCAAGAGACATTTGACTTCGCCTTTATAGATGCCGACAAAGCCAGCTATCAAGAGTATTATGAACTTTGCCTGAAACTGATCCGCGGGGGCGGCTTAATCGTCATCGATAATGTTCTGTGGGGCGGTAACGTTATTCACCCTGACTGCCAAGACGAGGATACCCTTGCCATCAGGGCGATAAATCAACAATTACTGGTGGATGAACGTGTAGACATCAGCCTTTTACCGGTAGCGGATGGCCTGACACTCGTTAGAAAACGTTGATCAGGACAGGCGATCAATTATCGAACCGGCACCAGTTTCCACCACGACAAATCTTTCACCCCTGAAAAACAATCATTTTTGCCGATTATCAGATTTCAGAACATGCTGCCAATGCGTAAGGCCTAAGTTTTTATATTGTTCTTTGTTTTGTTGAATCAGCTTAGGCTAAGGCGGAATCGATCAGCGCACTACCGGTAATAAAGGCAATGTAGTAAATCAATGTCCATAACTGCACACCCACCACCATTCCATTGCAGCAATCACGGGAAGCGGCAGAAAAATATCAAGAATTCCTAAAAAGAAAATACTCAGATAAGTCATACTCAGCTCTCTGGACTTTGACTTGCGTTCATCTCGTTAAGTTTTATACCCGTCTTACTTTCGGCATAAACAATAAACTTATCGTATAAGGCTTCACCTTGGGCGATGATCTTCGGCATTTTGTGCTCTTTGCGGACAAAGTAGTTTTTTCCTGCCTCATCCTCGGGTTGTGTCGCCATAAAATAGTCGACGACGATGGTACCGATTTGCGCAGGCGACTTAGGCATAAATAACGAAGTCCAGAAACGGGTGAACCAATCTTTTTCCTGCATTACCCTGGTCTTCACCATGCCAGGATTAAAGAAGGTATGGGGCACGGGTGTGATGTTGTTTTGCTGATAAAACAGGCACATCAAGGCACAGGCCAAACCAACCTGACGGATCGATTTGTAAGTGTTGTAATCTGGATTAGACAGCTTATCGTACTCAATCGGCGCCAACTGAAACACCGGAGACAGGCTACTAACGTAAAATACCTGTGAGCCTGGTGTATTCGCCAGTAGCGGATTGAGCCGCACACCAAACATATACTTGGATAGAGCTCCGGTGACAAATAGCCGATCAATACCATCCACCGAAGGGGTTGGTTCGATAAAGTAGTTAGCCCCCATGATCAGGTAATCCAACCGCTTATATTCTGCAACATAGTCATTGAGGAATTTACGATTGTCTTCAATGGAAGACAGATCCAGAAGGAACAGCTTGTGGTCTTTATCCGGGCTGATTTCCTGCAACTGCTGCAACATCGCCTCACCCCGGCTGGGAGTACGGCCCATCGCATGAATAGTGCAACCGCGCCTGGCCAGCTCCAGGGCAATCCCCTGACCGATACCATCGGTGCTACCCGTGACTAGCGCGACTTTACCGTTAAAATCGTTATTACCCATAATCCCCTTGGCCCTGATCATTGAAGAAGTACTATTCAGTTGCCATGCCTATTCAGGCAGCCTCTTGTTCAGACAGCTTATATAACGCCCAGGCACCAATGGCGGGCATTCCCACTTGCAAAAACGCAACAAACAAATTGTAAGCTTCCAGCATGTGCTCAAGGCTCATATAACTCATGCGACCCAGGCCACCGACAAAGCCGACAAAAAAGGCAGTGTACAGAACTTCCTGGCGAGCCAGGGGCTTTAAAATTCCCCAGAAAAAGATGAACGGCAGTGCCGCAGCCATCCCATAGTAATAACGTGCTTCGTCGCTGAACCGGGCAAAGGCTTCTGGGTCCAGCACGTCGGCCATGCCCGGTTTCCACTCATACAGATCCCCTCCAAACAGGAGAGGAATAGCAGCCAAACCAAACAGGATATAAACACCAAGAACAGTTTTTAAGGTTTTTGAATACATCAAATGACTCCAATTATTAAATTAGTGACACTATTACGCATAACGGTTACCCCCTGTTGCCAAGCTGAAAACTGACCGCCTATGAAATGGGCAGAGCAGTACCTCATTGACTGTTGGGGGTTGGGAAGCTTTTGAATAACAAGTTGCTAGTTGCTTCCTAGTACTTCGTTAACTGCACGGAAGGACTCAGTAATTGAGCCAGGCATGGAAGGAAAGGCAAAAGCGTCAACATTAGCCACGGCAATTCGACCCAATCCTTTACGGGCGATTTCATGGGGCATCTTCCCTTCGGGAAATTCACCGTCAAAAATCACACTGGCCGGATAAACATAACCGTGTGGCCAACGATTGACGGTAATGCCAAGAATGTCTTCCGCTGGATCAAAGCCATAAGGCCCCATCATGCCTGATAAGTGTTGTCGAATATCCCGCTCTACATCTTCCAGGCTTAAAGCCAGCATTTTATAGCGCGCCTGCTTCATGTGTTCTCGCTGGGTCAGAGAGGAATCCGTCGGCGGCAAGCCCATCATAAACAAGGTGGTCGGATCTTCCGGGCGCTGGGTGGCGTTGTACTCACCCAGGCTGACTGGAAATTCAATATGCGAAGGCCCAAAAATACTGCTCTCACTGCCATGGTAGGTGCCACCAACACCGGCTTTGTACCAAGGCTCCCAGTTACGCAGCAGCACGTTGGCGCTAATCACTGGCAGCTTCACCGTATCGCGCATGGCTTCGGCCTGTTCTTCTGGCATTTCATGCCACATGTGGGGAATCACATGGTGATAACAGGCCAGAATACAGTCTTTAGCTTTTACTCTGTAGGTCACGTCATCACGCACATAACTCACTAACACGCTGTCGGCTGTTTCAGGGTCACCGTCGTGTTCAACATTGACCACGGTACTGTTCAAGCGAAGCCGTAAAGGGGTGCCCTCAACATCCATTTTGGTGTAATCAAAGCGTTCAACGGCGATATCTTCCATTTTGTCGCTGCCAATCATCGCCGAGTGGGGAATCATGCGGCGCACCAGCAACCGGGTAATGGTGGCATTGCCATCAGGGAAGTGCTGGGTGTGCATCTTTGCCATTTTAATCAGCTTCTGGAAGCGCTTTTCTTTAATCCAGCGAAAGCTGGTCGCCCCCATACCAGGCAGTGCCATCAACAACGCCAGGGAGGCCGGCCAGATGCTACCCGGATTACCTGTGCCTGCAGACATTTTACACAGCCATTCCAGTAGCTCAGGGTCGCTAATACCACCGTATTTGGTTAGGAAATCACGGTAGGTAATGCTGCTCAGGAAGTCGTATTCTGCGAAGATGCCGCCCGGCGTCATGTCTTCGCTCATGGTATAGAGGTTCAGCAATTCCTTTTTCCCTTGCGCAGAGAAAGGCATTTGCGCAACGGACTCTTCAAAGCTGACACTCTCGTCAAAGGGTGCCGGATTTAAAAAGTTGTGGGAATGTCCATGGACCAGTTTGTCTGCGCCATAGGCTTGTTTATCGAAGTAGTACATCGCCTTTAAATTATGACGGTCAAAGAAATCCTCATCATAGGTTTCTTCAAAGATCTCCATTTCCACACCGAGATCGGACAGCATGTCGTAGGAGGCATCACTGTGCCCCTCTTCCAATGGCATATAGTTGGCACTGCCGCCATGGGCCATAAACATACGACCATTGGCCTCAAACTCGTTTCTGCGGGCATGACCACCGAAGTCATCATGGTTTTCGATAATCAGGATTTTGGCATCCGGTTTTTTCTGCAGATAAAAATAGGCCGCCGACAAACCACCGGCGCCGCCGCCGACAATCACCAGGTCATATTCTTCGCTGATCTCGGGTTTGCCCCAGTCACGAAAACGCTCCCAGCCCATCTTATGGCCGATTTTTTCCACCCCGGGCTGGCTACCGCGCAGGCCCTGACGTAAGGGCGGATATTGTTCCGGGGTACGGGGCACAGGAATAGGTCCGCCAGACAATAAACCTTCGGGATGAGGTTTTTCTGAGGAGCAACCTGTGAGGGAGATCGCACCAGAACCCGCCAAGGCTGCCAGACCAGCTGCTTTACCCAAACCGTGAACAAAATCCCGGCGGGAAATCTGCCGATCCATGCCCAGCTTTTTATCTGTCTCGTTCATAATGCTGCCTTTACTTGTTACTTAACTCTTGGGCAATTCAGAGATGGCCCGCCAGGCCTGATCCACCGCGCCCTGCACTAAGCCCAGTCTCCCAGCGTCAGAGTTGGCAATAGCCACCCGTCCCAGAGGCCGACGGCCAATTTCCATTGGGCTTTGACCTTCTTCATAATCCGCACCAATCGGTTCATCAGGCAGCACCCAACCGTGGGCCCAGCGGTTTACTGTAATGGCGACAATATCGCGCTCAGCGTCAAAACCGTGTTCACCGTAAAGACCTTGCAATACCTTGATGGCATCTTTTTCAATGGTTTCGTAGGGCATTCCCAATAACTGGTAGCGTCCGGTGCGGGCACGGTTGATGCCGGTTTTTTCCCCCGAGCCTCTGCCGGTCATAAGCATGGTCACCGTAATGGGATCGTCAGGCCCTTGGCTGCAGTTGTAGTCGCCCATGCTGACGGGCAAGGTGGTTAGAATATGAGAATGCAGGGTGCCGCCACTGAAGGCTGCGCCAACACCGGATTTTTGAACCGGCTTCCACTGACGTAACAGGACATTGGTCACAACCTGTGGCGCTTTAATAATGTTGCGCATCGCCTCGCTCTGTTCCTTGGGGATTTCCTTCCAGATATGGGGAATGACCATGTTCCAGCAACCCAGGATGCAATGCTTGGCTTTCACCTTTTCCGCCTTGCCATCACGCATATAAGTAATGGAAACCGACTTGGCCGTTTCTGGATCTCCGTTATGCTCGATTTTTACCGCCGTGCTGTTCAGACGCAGGCGCACCTGGGCCTCGGGCAAATCAAGCTTACTGTAGTCATAGGGCGCGGTAATACTGTCTGCGACGGTCGTACCACCGTTGGAAACCTGGGGCATCAACTTGCGAACCAGTAAACGGGCTACGGTATGGTTGCCATCCGGGAATTGCTGAATCGGCAAGCCAAACTTCTGGATCAAATTATTGACCCGCCCTTTGCCCATAAAACGCAAACTGGTGGCACCAATGCCCGGCATGCCCATACCAACCATCATCATGGCCGGACCGACCTCACCGAACTGGCCGGTATAGGTCATGCCAGCACTTAACCAGTCCAAAACCTGCGGATCAGTAATACCGCCGTATTTGGTAAGAAACTCGTTATAGGGCATTTTCAGCAGCTGCTTGGCATCGCTGATCAGCCAGCCGGGCAACTTATCTTCATCCATGTCATACAGGGCTTTTAGCTCCCGTTTACCCTTTTCGGAGAAAGGCATCTGGTCTACGTATTTACCGGTAAAGCCATCCTCGACCCAAGGAAACTGGATAAATATACCGGTATTCCCTGGAACCGTTTTGTTAACACCGTAGGTTTCCTTATCAAAGAACATCCCCTGACCCAGGCCATAACGCTCATAAAAATCATGGTCGTAGGACTGCTCAAACATATCGTAGTCAATGCCCAGATCGTCCATCATCTCGTCCATCGCATCACTGTTAAAGGGCGACTTTACGAACAATTGACTGCCAGCATTGGCCAGGTATAAGCGGCCACCCAATTCAAACTCGTTACGCCGGGCATGGCCGCCAAATTCGTCGTGGTTTTCGAGCAGCAGAATTTTGGCATTGGGATATTGTTTTAAATAAAAATGCGCCGCCGCCAGGCTACTAATACCGGCACCGACCAAAACCAGATCATATTCATCATCGACCTCAGTGGCTTCACCCCAGTCATAACGCCCTTCAAAGGGCATCTGGTGGGCATATTGATTAGCACCATCATGACTACCGCGAAATCCGGTACGCAG
This sequence comes from Parendozoicomonas sp. 209JJ7-1, assembly GCF_058147085.1. Lineage (NCBI taxonomy): Bacteria > Pseudomonadati > Pseudomonadota > Gammaproteobacteria > Oceanospirillales > Endozoicomonadaceae > Parendozoicomonas > Parendozoicomonas sp. 209JJ7-1. The sequence continues at coordinate 232,253 of NZ_JBYVJU010000005.1, forward strand.
CGGCGGATAGGTTTTAGCAGAACGCTGGAAACGAATCGGTGCACCGGAAAGTTTTTTAACTGACATTGATGACTCGGCCCAGGCCAGGGAGCCCAGACTTGGTGCCAGGGCCGCACCCGCCAGACTGACAGCTGCACCATTAATAAAATGTCGACGAGTGATACCGCTTTTCTTATTATGCACTTGCTACTCCAGCTAACTAATGCGGCATATTTTCAACCAGATAGAATGCCTTTTTATTTAAATTTGCCTACCTGCTCTTTTCTTCAAAGAAACAATTCAGCAAAAGCTCTTGAGCACCATTTCTTTACTATTTTCACTATTTCAAAGCAATAGTATTTTTATTGCACCGTTATATAATAAACATCCTATATAAAATAGAATCATTAAGGTAGCCCCACATTTAATTAGACAGGGTCACTCTAAACCAACAGTCCTGCTGTCCCTTATAAAAAAACAAGCAAATTAAAATCACAAACATTAGCCCCCATTCGAATCATTCCAGAGTCCCGCGACCACGGGCTCCCCTGAGTCGTTCTCCGCCCTTTACGGCCTTTTTTACTGTATCGGGATGCCCTTTGTGCCCTGCGACAACATCAACTTCGTCGCATTCCACCTCGCCTTCAAGTCTGACAGCAGGACGCTTTAAAAATCACCCGATAATGGAAGATGCCAGGATTTTCTGACTGGTTTGATGAGTTTATTATTGCTTGGTTTTTGATCAGATTTGACTCTGAAGACGATGATTTTTTCTTAACCGGCAGTAGTGATCAGTTTTAGTTTCGAATGTCCCTGATTGTGAGTGGATTACCCCAACCTGCATGGCTTTAAGAAACCATCGACCAAACATGAGAAATGGCAAAAGCGGGGATCACTTTAAGTGGAAACGGTTATTCTTGTATTGTTCAGAACCCAAACATCTTGCCAAAAAGAGCGTCGGTAACCCGAGAAGGAAGCATTACCACCAACTTGTACATTAGCTTTACACCGGGATTCATAACCAAATACCTTGTTTTCGGCTTGACCGCAGTGAGCGCATGCTCGATGGCACCTGCAACTTTATCAGGGCTCACCGCGCTCTTGAAACTTGCCGCAGTAACACTCTCCATCTTGGAAATCGAAGCACCGTAGCGCTCTTTACCTTCGGGAGGTAAGGCCTCAAGCATCGCCTGGTTTTGGCCCTGCCCTTTTTCCAGTATAGGGGTTTGAGTTGTGCTGGGTTCTATAATGGACACTTTCAAACCTGTACTGCGAAGCTCAATTCGCAACGCATCTGAAAAAGCTTCAAGTGCGCACTTTGATGCCCGATAAGCACCGTACAAAGGTGCATTCATGATAGCGGAGTCCGAACTTACGTTTATGATGCGCCCCCGCTGCCCACGATTTAACAAAGGCAAAAAAGCCTGAGTTACTTTGACAGCCCCCAGCACATTGATATCAAAAAGCTTTTGCCATGTTTCTGTCGGCAGGTATTCCATTGGGCCGCCAATGCTAATACCTGCATTGTTTACAACTCCCACCAAATCAGCCCCATCAAGTGCCGCACCAACCAGCTCGACCGCCTGTTGAATGCTCTCTGAGCAGGTAACCTCCAATATAACGGGGGTCAGGCTCTCTGAAGCTTCACTGCGCAGCGCCTCACCATCCTTCTCTCGCCGCACACCAGCGAACACACGAAAACCGGCTTTATCGAGACGTAGAGCAGTGGCCTTGCCAATGCCTGTAGATGCACCTGTAATGACAACACAAGGCTTGGTGCTAGACATAGTAAAGACCTCTTGGTGTTTTTAATTGTTCTAAAAAGCAATCCTCACCCACTGCTATTGGGTGCGGCATACTTTTTGGTCCAATTAGACCAAATAAATCTATACCATTGAAAATCACTATGCAAGGCTATTATCTCTGAAGGGGACAATTCTGGGATGAGCCTTGATATGAGAGGGTGAACAGGTGCCTGACAATCGGTATTCTGCAAGCTCTTACCTCAAGCTGTCTCCTTTTGTGCAGCACACCCGTTCACTGACAAAACAGCTTAAAGCCTCTCTTGGCTGGCATCATTCAAGACCGAAGAGAAGAAACAGACAGAGTCTTCCGGTAATGATGACGAGAAACCCTCAGCCAAAAGTCTGCGGTCGAGTTCCAGCCTGGTGCCCGGTGCTCAGAAAGGCCACAAAGGTTGCTGCCTGAAAGCTGTCGAACATCCCAGCACATTGAATACCTCCCGGTTCCTGTCTGTGAGAACTGTCATCTGACGGTTTATCTCCATCAGTACCAGCTGATTCCCTGCCATCGAGTGGCAGAGTTTTTTCAGGATATTTATCACATGCCGGTGAGTGTTGGCTCTGTTTGCCAGTTTCAGAAGACGACCAATGAACAACTGGAATCCACAGAGCTGACAATAACCAGCACTCTGCTACACGAAGCGTTTTTGGGTGCCGATGAGACAGCCACGGATGCCAGGGGCGATGGGCCTTAAGCTCCCTGGCCAGAAAGCTGACATCCTGCATACGACAACGGTACAACTAAAGTGGTGAGATACCCTGGATTTTACCGGCATTCGGAGCCAGAATTCTTCTACTCTCGCTTTGTTTTGTTCCCTACATAGGATACTCTCACATTTTTTCCCGTTTTTTAGCCCTGTAAACCATATTTTCAGAAACCTGATCTGGCGTTTGGTAACCCTTTCGGCCTCTCATTGCAGGCAATGTCGAAGGTACTTACCATTCAAAGGGGGCTGAAATAGTTACGAAATTTTTTACCAGACGTTTTTAGAGAGAAAAATGCCTAAAATTGTTGACCATGAAGAAAGACGACGGATTATTGCTCAGGCAGCTATCGATGTTATGGCTGATGTAGGTATTGAGGAGTTACGCTTGCAAGATGTTGCCAGGCAAGCCCAGTCTACAAAGAGTGCTGTCGCCTATTATTTTGATTCCAAGGATAAGGTTATTACTGCGGGTTTAACACATCTATTTCAATTAGCAGGTGAATTGTCTGAAGAGTTTTCTTCTTCAAATCAAACGCTTTCCGAGCATATCATGGGTTTTCTGCCATTCCATCGAGAGCAGAAAAAGCTATGGAGAGTCCACGTATCGTGCATGTATCGAGCCGGTTTTTCCGAAGACATTCGTACTCTCTACAACGATTACTCCAGACGCCAGATCGTGCGCTTAACAAAGATGTTTGAGCGATTATCAGAATCAGGGGCCATAAAACCTGACACCACTCTCTCTATCCTTGTTATGGAGTATATTGCTTTTGTAGAAGGCATATCTCACCAAATAATGGCAGACCCTGATGTATGGAATAAGCGTAAAGTACGCTCTATCGTAGAGGATTATGTTTCTAGAATCTGTCCATAGATAAAGCTATTTACCAGCTTGGTTTATCGACCTCCCTCTATCTTTTGTGAAATTCGTCTTTTGTAAAAATCATCTTGCATTGAGATATGTATTCATATAGGCTTATTTGGTCCTTATAGACCAAATAAACCGTTTACACGCTTGGCTAGACAGTATGCGCATTCGATTAAGGTGCTTACTCGACCTTAATTTAAGACTGAATTCAACAAACGTCTTCCACAGAGACTGAAACATAAAAGTATGGGTTTTAGGGCGAATGCTTCAGCAAAGACTGTTGCTGTTGCTGGCGCTGGATTGATTGCTTTTTTGGCTTCGGCTTGAGGAAGCATGAATGAGGTCGAAAACCGCTCTCAAGCTGTAGATGGCCACCACTATGAGTCTGCCCTAGCGTTGAATTACGTATAGGCAACTCAAAATAATAAGGAATATAGAAATGAGCGAAAAAAAATATAAAGTAGGCGTTATTGGTTTTGGCGTGTGGGCAGGCTGGGTCATTGTTCCCAGCATGGTGGAAGACGGTCGCGCTGAAATCGCTTCGCTTGCCGCGCGGAGCCAGAAAAGCCGAGATAAAGCGGTCGAGCAAGTAGGTAAAGATGTTGCCATCTATGAAGACTGGAAAGAACTTCTTGCCAATAGTAAAAAAGATGGCTTGGACGCCGTCGTAATTTCCGTACCGTTGCCTCTGGAAAAAGAAGTGATTGCTGCAGTACTTGAAACAGGCAACCTGCACATCTTCTTTGAATCACCAGCGACTAACATTCCTCGAGATACCAACGAAGTTATGCGCTGGGTTAAGGACTCCCAGAGCTCCAACATCATCATGTGTTCTACCTTTGAATACGCCTACTCACCCGTTGTCGACCGTGTTGCTGAGCTGATTCGCGAAGGCGCGATTGGTGAAGTTTCCAACATCGATATGCGTAGCTTGACTCCTCCGGGGCTGGAGCCACAGACCGAAGTAAACTCAATGCCCTGGTGGGAAATTTCTATGTGCGGCGCCCTGGCGGTACATCTGGTTTATGTTACCAACCGCCTGCTGGGTAAAGACTCCGCCGATCGTGCCTTTGCTCACAACGGCCGCGGTATTCCTGATTCACGCTACCAGCGTGATGTCACCATGCTGTGGCAGTATGACGATGTTATGGTCTCCTACTACATGAACAACGGTTATCAGCTTGATGAGAACATGGCTGAGGATGTCATTATTTGTGGCTCCGAAGGTAACATCATGTTCAACTTTATCGGTGATACCTCCTTCAAGATCCAGCGTGGCTTTGGTGCGGATGCTCAAGTGTCTGAAGAAAAAGTGCAAGGCATGGAACCTATGCTCGCCATGGCAGGTTGCCGCGAGGGTGTTGTGCGTTTTCTTGATGCTCTGGATAACGGTAGCCTGGCTAAAGGTGACCTTGAGTCAATCATCAGTTCACACTTGACCACCATGGCTGCTGAAAGATCTATCGATTCCGGCGAATGGGAGCAGATCGAGAAGCTCTAAGCACCAATCTGTTTAGTCTGCAAAACCCGGGCGGAACCCTGGAAAAGAAATTACAAGATGTAATCTCCAGGAAAGGGTAACAACCCAATCGGGTCTAGCCAGCCCGCTTCGTGTCAAAGCAAAGCGGGCTGTATTGTTTTCTCTGGCAATATTGCAAACCCCTCCCCTTTGCCTCTAATAGCACTCCTCAACTCAGTATAAAAATAAATTTTTCGCTGTCACGGCAATCATGCGACTGCGGATTGATAAATGTCATCGCTGATTAGCAGGCTGTCGAAGCACAGCCTGCCAAGCAAGAATGGATTACCCTTAAATCGGGCCTGTAGGTAGGCGTTTGAAAAGGCACAAGGCACTACTTCTCAATAGCCTGTTAGAAGAGAAAGTCTTAGCTGGTTAAGTCTTTAACCGCTCGTTTGGCCTGGGCAAATGCAGCCTGCATTAATGCCTCAGCCCCGGCGTCGCTATTGGCAATGGCCACCCGGCCAAGGGTCTGGCGGCTAATCTCATGGGGGTACTGCCCTTCTTCATATTTAGGGTCAAATACCGAGCTGTGCGGTGCAGCATAACCATGGGCCCAGCGATTGACGGTAATACCCGCCACATCGCGATCAAAATCAAAGCCATACTCGCCTAACAAACCACTTAACAGGCTGCGCGCATCTTTCTCATAGTCCTCAAAAGACATGCCCAACAGTTCATAACGTCCGGTTTTGGCTCTGTTGCGCGGATCGGGGGAACCATTGCCCAGAGGTATGCCGCTTAGGCTAATGACCATCGGCTCATCTGGATTCAGGGAGGTTTTATAGTTATCGCCACTGTAAGGTGGCGTTATGCTGACCACGGAATGAAAATGGCCTGGGGCATAGGCGCTGTTGATACCGGCTTTCTTGAAAGGCTGCCAATTACGCAGCAGCACATTGGTAATAAACATCGGCAGTTTGTAACTTTGTTTCAGGGCTTCACTCTGTTGTTCAGACAGTTCATCCCAGATGTGCCTGATCACACCGTTATAGCAGGCCAGCACACAATGTTTGGCTTGCACACGTTTAGCCTTGGCGGTCTGCATATCCATATAGGTGACAGCGACACTGTCGGCCGACTCCGGGTCACCGTTATGCTTGATGTTAACTGCTGTGCTGTTGGTGCGAATCCGCACCTGGGAGCCTGCCACATCAAGTTTGCTGTAATCGAAAACTTCCCCAGTAATGCTCTGCATGGTTTTCCCACCCTGAGCAACAGCAGGCACTAGGCGGCGCACCAGCATGCGGGCAATAGAGGAGTTGCCATCGGGAAAGGCCGGCTCAGGGTTCAGCATCCAGCGCGCAAACTTCAGGAAGCGGGTACCCCGTATCAGGCGGAAACTGGTCGCGCCCAGCCCGGGCAAACCTGACATCATGGCATAACTGGCCGACAAGGATAAGGTCGACATGCCTGTGCCGACAGGATAGCGCTGGAAGAACTCGAAGACTTCGGGTTGTGTCACGCCACAATGCTTAGCCAGGAAGTCTTCATAGCTAATGCTGTCGAGGTAGCCGTACTCATCAAACAGTGACGCATCAGTCTGGTCTTCATTCATTTGATAAACGGCTAACAGCTCTTTTTTAGCGGGATCGGACATCGGCATTTGATCAATGGTTTTTTTGTCCGGGGTTGCCTGTACCGGGCTTTGCAGTAAAAAACCAATCTGCCCCGGTGTTGTTTTATCAACGCCGTATTTTTCTTTATTAAAATAAAAGACCTGTTTGCCTACGCTCTCCCGCTCAAAAAAATCAGCGTCAATGGCATCAATCACTTCATCAACATTGATACCAAAATCATCAAAAATTTCCTGCATGGTTTCATTCATTTCCTGATGAAAAATCATCACGCTGCCACCGGTGGCCAGGTACGAACGACCGTCAAGATGAAATTCGTTGCGGCGGGCGTGGCCGCCAAATTCGTCGTGGTTATCAAGAATCAGGATTTTGGCGCTGGGGTTTTCCTTGAGATAAAAATGGGCAGTTGCCAGACCACTCAATCCCCCACCTACTACGACCAAATCGTATTCATCATCAACATCAGCGATCTCACCCCACTCCCTGCGCCCATTCCAGGCCGCCTGGTGAGCAAACTTGTTGGCATAGTCATGATTGCCTCGAATCCCCTGGCGTAAAGGAGGGTACGTCTCTGGAGATAGTTTGCCTGTTATCGACAGGCCTGCTTTAGTGTTGCTGATCGCGGGAAAGCAGAGTGGTGCGTGGCCCATCAATGCCACACCGGCCAGGGAGGTTGCCATACCGTTGACAAACTGTCGGCGTGTAATTTGAGGTTTTGAATTTTTGGGTTCAGACATTGTTACCACCGTAAAAAATTAAGTTTTTATATTTATATTTATATTTATATTTATTAGCGTGTCAGCTCATCAACAGCTCGCCTGGCCTGGCTAAAGGAAGACTGCATTAATGCCTCAGCATTGGCGTCGGCGTTGGCAATAGATACCCGGCCCAATGGCTGTCTGCCAATCATGTAGTAAGGTTCCTGCCCTTCCTCAAGCACCGGGTCAAAGGCGGGGTTGGGCTGACCGGTATAACCATGTCCCCAGCGATTCACAGTGATGGCCGCAACATCACGCTCATAGTCAAAACCGTAGGGCCCCACCATGCCATTCAATAAACGCTGAACATCCTGTTCAAAATCATCAAAGGTCATCCCTAATAATTGCATGCGGCCTGTTTTAGCCCGATTGCGTGGATCGGGATCACCAAAACCAAAGGGCACCCCTGTCAGACTCATAACGATAGGCTCATCAGTATTTTCCGGGTTTTTATAATCCCCAATTGATAACGAGCCTTCGATAACACCTGCCGAGTGGAAATGCCCAGGGGCAAAAACACCGCCAACTTTAGAGCGACGGAAGGCACTCCAATCACGCAGTAAAACATTGGTGCAAACGATGGGTGTTTTATAACTTTGCTTTAATGCATTAACTTGTTGGTCCGGTAATTCATGCCAGATGTGACGAATAATGCCGTTGTAACAGGCTAGAATGCAGTGCTTGGCTTTGACTTTCTGCAATTGATTGCTGCCTTTCTGCATATAACTAATGGATACAGAGTCAGCCGTTTTTGGGTCGCCATTATGTTCAACATTAACCACCGTACTGTTAAGACGAATGCGTACTTGAGAGTCCGGTCTATCCAATTTGCTGTAGTCAAAGGGCGCGGTCATAATGCTGGGCATCGAGGTGCTGCCATCGGAAACCTCTGGAATTAAACGGCGCACTAACATGCGTGCTATAGAAGCGTTACCGTCAGGGAAGCCGTGCACCGGATCAATAAACATTTTGATCAGCTTGGCCAAGCGGTTGCCCCGCAAGAACTTAAGGCTGGTTGCGCCCATGCCGGGAGCCCCCATAGCCATGGCCATCATTGCGGGTATGGATTCGCTGCCCAGTCCTGTGGCAGCCACAACGGGGCGCAGAAAGTCCAGCAATTGCTGTTGGGTAACACCGCCATGCTTTAATAAGAACTGTTCATAACTGATGCTGAATAAATAATCAGCTTCAGCAAACAGCGAGGCATCGGTACGATCTTTATTGGCGTACATCAAGTTATATAATTCTTGCCTCGACTGCTCTGACATTGGCATAGACCAGATATCTTCGCGACTGGAATCTTCTTCGGTGGGCCAGTTCAGCATATAGCCGATGCGGCCGTCGACTAACTTGGATTTGCCATAGGTTTCTTTATCAAAATAATATTTCTGGGTCAGGCCGAAGCGGCGGGTAAAACCGTAATCCCAGGCTTCTTTTTCAAAATACTCCAGCGTCAGCCCGATATCATCAAAGATTTCCTGCATGGCCGGATTGATATCCACGCTCACTAATGCACGGCTGCCACCAAGCCCTGCATACATCCGTCCATCCAGCTCAAACTCATTGCGTACTGCATGACCGCCAAAGTCATCATGATTGTCAATCAGCAAAATGCGGGCATTGGGGTTTTCTTTCAGATAAAAATTCGCCGAAGCCAGACCACTTAATCCTGCTCCGACAATAACCAGATCATATTCGTTATCGTCTACGGCAATCCCATCGCCCCAATTGCGGCGGCCCTCCAGGGCGGTCTGGTGGGCAAAGTGATTCGCTCCATCGTGGTTGCCCCGAATGCCTGTTCGCAGCGGCGGATAAGTTTCGGGTGAACGTCGCTGGCGAATGGGTGCACCAGAGATAATGCCTTTGGGAAATGCAGCATTGGCAACAGAAGCGCCTTTGAGCAGTGCAGCACCACCTATGGAAACGGCAGCACCGTTAATGAATTGTCGCCGGGTAATAGCGAGTTTTTTTTTACTCATTTTATCTGCCTTCAAATAACGCGAATTCATAAAATTGGTTGCAAAAATTATCTTTGCATAAGAATTGTCATTAGTATATGTTTATTTAGTCCATTGAGACTAAATAAACATATACGACTTATTAAGAAATTGTTCATCAAAGAAGAATCCGAAAGAAGCAGCTTGGGCATTCGTTACTTTTGAATCCGTAATAATAAAAAAAACCAGGAGTTGCAGGCATGAAACCATCTTGCCAACCATTTAAAAAAAGTATTCTTGTTTCAGCTGTTGCGTTAGCCAACCTGAGTCTGATTGAGGTAGGTTGGGCAGCAGAATATGCAATTGAAGAAGTCATAGTAACCGCACAAAAACGTGAACAGTCTTTGCAAGATGTTCCCCTGTCCGTATCGGCCATTGATGGCGATTCCCTAAAAGAGAATGGCTCAGTCGATATCACCACCTTCTTTGCCCAAACCCCTAACCTGTTTGGCTCTCAGGATCGTGAGGATCTTGAAGATACGCGTCTGCGTGGTATTGGTTCCACAATTATTGGTATCGGTATTCAGCCTTCCATTGGTTACTTTAGCGATGGCTACTACCAGGGACGCTACGGGGCCGCAGTTAACCTGCTGGATCTTGAACGTATTGAAGTGATCAATGGCCCAACCGCCTCTCTGTTCGGCCAGTCCACCATTGCTGGTGCTATCTCAATGACCAGCAATAAGCCCACTGAAGAATTCGGCGGCAGTGTCGGTGTGCGTGTCGGTGAACTCAATACCCGTGAAATTGATGCTGTGATCAATGTGCCGCTCAACGACAATCTATCGCTGCGCGCTGCAACCCTCTATGAAGACCATGATGGTTATGTGAAGAACATCACCACCGGCCGCAAAGATCGCGCCGAGGAAAATATGGCAGCGCGATTCTCGCTGGGCTATGCCAACAACGATGGCGATCTGAATGGGGTATTCTCTTACGAAAGGCAGAAGAAAACCCTGGATGGTTCTCCATCTATCCTGGTAGCCGATGCGACCAGTGTTGCCGGCGTTGAAGCTGCCCTAAGGGCAGGGATTAATCCCACTTTCACCCTGCCGGCCTTTACCCTGCCGGATGGCGATAAGCTGGAGACCGCCGGCGGTGACCTACCCGGCCGAGGCCGCCCTTTTCAGGATCAGTCAGGTGATGAATTGCGTCTGACCATCGAGTACGATATCAATGATCAGCTGACCCTGACCTCTTCTACCGGCTACAAGAGATTTGAGCTACATCAGATGAGTGACCTGGATGGCACCCCTTTTGCCACCATCTTTGAACCCTCCACCCAAGACGTTGAGGATAAGCTGTGGCAGCAGGATCTGCGCTTAAACTATCAGGGCGAAGATGGCTTGGTGGTCATTGGTGGTATCTCCTACTCCAAAGAGAAAATAGACTTTCGCCAGGAAACAGATCAAAACCCTATTGCTTCAGCTAATATTTTCTTGAGAGATGAGAGAGGTCGCAATAAAGTCGAAACCGAAAGTAAATCAGCCTATGTGGATGTAACACTGCCACTGACTGAGCAACTGACTCTGACTACTGGCCTGCGTTACTCCGATGTGTCGGTGGACTTCGAGCGCAATGTTACTGTTCTGCCCGCAGGTTTTGGTGTGGGGTTCCAGGTTCAAGGCCATTTCCTCGACAACGACAGCTGGGATAATATTTCTGGACGTTTGGCCATGGACTACCAGCTGACAGATGATATTACTCTCTACGCCTCTTACTCTCAGGGCTGGAAACCAGGTGGTTTCGATGCGCAATTGCCGGCTACATCACCCGTGCGTCCTGGACAAGCAACCGTTCTTGCTGAGGAGAAGAGCGACAGCTATGAGCTGGGCCTCAAGTCCTACTTACTGGACAACACCCTGATGCTGAACCTGACCGCTTTCTATTTCAAATACGAAGGTCTTCAGCTGATTAATGAGAGGTCAATTACCGGTGCCGCAACGTCTATCCCCGAAGTGGAAGGTTCCGGTGTCGAAATGGTTACCCGCTACCTGATCAACGAACACTGGAGTACGGGCGCAACCCTGGGTTATCTGAACAACGAGATCGTCAAGGTAACCCCGGAAGTGGCAGTATTAGCTGACAAGGGCCGCCCCTTGGGCCGCACTCCCGAGTGGCAGGGTTCTACCTTTATACGCTACGAGACCCCGGCCTTTGGTGGTAACACCTACGTCAATCTCGACTACACCTACAGCGATAACTTCTTCCTCGGTATGAAAGGTGCCACCGCTGCCGAAGTGGATCCGATCAAGCTGGTAAACCTGCGTGCCGGCTACACCACCCAAGATGAAGTTTGGGGTTTCTATGCCTCTGTGACCAATCTGCTGGACAGGGTTAACTACTACTCATCTGCTGCATTTTTTGGTGGTGCTAAGACCAGCCCGGGCCAACCACGTCTGATTAAAGTGGGTATGAGCTACAACTTCTAGTTCCCCCTTTTGTTAGTACGTTTCCGAAACCGTTTCGAGCCGGAAAAACAGGGAATTTTATAGGCTTTAAAATGCAAAAAATCCCGCTGCAGAGGTCTGTGCGGGATTTTTGATATGTGGCGGTGGTGGGGCCATTCGGCCGTTTTTGTCCACTTTCCCACTTCTGTACTGTAGAAGGGCTGACATTCAGAAAAGCTGCAAATACGGACTGACTGGCTTTACATTTCAACCGTAACGTTTTGATCTGACCAGAGCTCAACTCTTTTACTGGCGGCAGACATAACGCATCAAATTCGTGCATGGTTGTAGCATCCATCACCCCGGCATTGTATAAACCTTTGGCTGTTTCATGAACAGCATCCAGTAAGTCACTCATTCATCACCTCCACCAACTCTCCGGCATCCAGCGCTTTTCTCAGAGCATGCTCCGTATATCCCAAAAACTCATTAGCCAACAATTTTATGGCACGTTCCTCTTTGGCGCTTATATTAGCTTGCTTGTTTTTGGCAAAACCAAAGATGAAAAAAGCTCTATGGCCCATGTGAAACGCCAACAGGGTTCTGGTACTTCCACGCTTTCCTTGACCGGGAAGAGAAATCCTCTTTTTAAAAACAGAACCTCCAAGATCCGCGTCTACCAGCCCCTGCTCAATTTCACTCACCGCCCTCAAAAGAGCTTCGTCGGACAAGCCTTGCTACACCGGAAGCCGGTAAAGTGTTTGATTACAGCCGTTTTGAAACCGATGCGTTGCAGCTACTCCAGGGGCTATGGGACATATTCTTGCTCTGGTGGGTGCTTGTGGAGCGCCTGCGGCTCATTAAAAGCTGGACGGTAAGAAACGCTTTTTGGATGTCATGGCGGCTATCAGCAAAGCCTACACACTGTGCAGCACGCTGGATGAAGCCGAGCCACTGAAAAAGGAAATTGCTTTTCTCGCTGCGGTGAAAAATGCCATCAGCAAATACACCACTGTTGATAAAAAACGTACCGATGAAGAAAAGCACTCAGCCCTGAAGCAGATTATCGACAACGCCATTGTCGCTGAAGGGGTGGATGATATCTTCGAACTGGTCGGTCTGGATCGCCCGAATATTGGTTTGCTCTCCCCTGAATTTATGGAAGATGTCGCCAATGTGCCCCAGAAGAATCTGGCGGTGGAGCTACTGGAAAAACTGCTGCGGGATGAAGTGAAGGCCAGAATGAAAACCGATGTGGTCTCCGAAAAGAAATACTCGGACCGCATTATGGAAACCCTGCGTAAATACCATAACCGCGCCATCGAAACCGCTCAGGTGATTGAAGAGCTGATCAAGATGGCCAAGGATATGGCCGCCGATGCAGAGCTGGCTGAGAAGTCGGGGCTGAACCCGGATGAAATTGCCTTCTATCGTGCGTTGATTCAGAACGAATCGGCCGTTAAAGAGATGGGCGATAGCAATCTGCGGGAGCTGGCCAAATACGTCACCGCACAGCTCCGTAAAAGCACAACTGTAGACTGGCAGGTGCGGGACAATATGCGAGCCAAGCTTCGCAACCTGATTCGTAGGGCCTTACGGAAGTGGAAGTATCCGCCGAATGAAGCCAAGGAAGCGATTGAGCTTTGCCTGCAGCAGGCAGAGGTGCTTTCTAATCAGTGGAGTGATCGCTATAAAACAAGAAATCGCCGGGTGGCGGCTCGATTTGGTCCGTTACCGGTTGATGTTTGTATTTATGCCGATGAACTCACCTTTGAGCGTTGTTACCGCCGCTGGCTGGAGGATGAAGGTTTGGTGATGCCTGCAGTCTTGAAGCACGTTGAATTTGTGATCGTAAATAGCACGATGCTGGATACTGGTTTCGTGAAAAAAAAGGCAACACCCGAAGGTATTGCCTTTCCTGCTTCACTAAGAGTGAAGCGAGCAAACTACATTATATGCAGTTTGTTTTTACAGAGGACGGATGTCTTCTGCCTGAGGGCCTTTCTGGCCTTGAGTAATGGTGAACTCAACACGCTGGCCTTCAGCCAGGCTCTTGAATCCATCACCAGTGATCTGGCGAAAATGAGCAAAAACGTCTGGTCCGCCATTCTCTTGCTGAATGAAACCAAAACCTTTCTCGTCATTAAACCACTTAACAGTACCGGTAGTAGTAGACATAATCGTATCCTTATTTCTAAAAAAGTATTGCCTTACAAGTGAGTAAGACGGTTAAGCTAGAAGTTTTGTTATCGTCTATGAAGAACGAAATGAGCTACTACACTCGGAACGTTTGAATCTATACATAAAGACTGGAACATACTTTTAACGTGCCGCTATCTTATATCACAATTCCCTTCCAGGAAAGAGGGCGTCTTGTTTATTTACGACATACTTCGTCAACCTTAAGTAGCCATCTACCTAATGTACTGCCTGCATTCTACGCTTTCTGACACTCTACTTCTTATCCTTGTAAACAGGTGCGCGAGCGCAGCACTTACTGGTGGTCGGACTGCACTTTATACGTAATCCAGTCAACCTGATTTATGCCCTGTAAATACTCTGATGGCGAGTTTGATCCTACTCATAACATTGTTAAATATGAACGTCATACACTGGTAAATCTGGCACTTCGCGTACCACCACTCCGTTTTCCACCAACCAGAGCGCAGATGCCCGACTCTCCATCAGGGGAAAGCCGAACGACATTGATGATGTTCATAAGCAGATAACTCTCCTTGTCATCCGGTGCTGGTGGTTTCAGGGGCAGGGGTTCCACCTTGCCGCCGTAATCCACCGACTGTGTTCTGTCTTTGATGCGCCACTCTGGCCCGGTGGTATCCACAGAAACCCCGCTACCACGCTCCCAGCCGCTTGATGCGTGCATTATCAAAGCGGGAGGAACGGGGTAGTTGATGTCTTTGCCCCCATTCAATAAAGAGCTGAAAAACAGCTCCAGACCGGAGCCATCCTGGGGAGGGATGTAAGCCCGCCCGGAAAAACCGAACTGCAGAGCATCGCCGACTGGCAAGCTATAAGCCATGGTTCCAGACTTCTCGCTGCGTATTGTTGTCTGACATTGTCTTTTACTCCGCAGGTTTCCCTTTATGTCGTGGAGATCTTCAGCCTGGGAATATTTCCGTCCGGGTTCTTGATAAGAACGCTGGAATAGTTATCTGTCACCGTATAAATGGCAAAGACATCGCCGATCAAAAGCCCGTCACAGTGAATCACACCACCGGGGATGTATATGGCCTTCCCAAAAGGAATATTGAAGGCGGTAATGTGATAAGTGCCCCTGTCTACTTTCTTTCCCAGTAACACCACCCCCCTGCCTTTAGCATCCAGGTGACTCCAGAGATGGGGGGTGTCATGGGTTTCCAGGTAGTAGCCACCACCGTGACTGGGGAGTGCCAGATAGCCCTTTTCATAATTTTCCTCAAACCGCACAATACTGACCGGTAATGCAACAGGCGCCTCAATCCGGATCTCGTCACCGGACTCAAGAAGAGTGGCGTTGTAATAAGCCAGGTGCTCTCTGGTGGGCTCTTCCAGAAAAATGTTCAGATCCTGCTGGTGGATAAAGAAAGTGCCAAATCTGCCAAGGACATTGGCTTCCTCCCTGGCCCAGCTGCGCTCACTGCTCCACTTGCCACTGATGGTTGAATGCCTGGGTACTTTGACATGTTCGGCTACAGTTACTGGCTTTGCAGGCTTGAGAACATGAGAAAGATCCCCTGTTCTGAAGCGATAAACCTGTCCCGGTTTGACGTAGCTGCGTATCTCAGTGGTCAACATGCTGGAATGTGGCAGAGTGCCGAAGCGATAATTAATAATATGGGGCAAGGCTCGTGAGATTTCTTCCGGAAGATCTGTCTTGATCTGGGTGTAAGGGAACAACTCTGGATAAGAGGACGCGGACAGAAAACGGAAAGGCAGAATGAATACAAGAAAAACGAAAGTAAACACAACATTAATTTTGCTATTTATCACTGTCATCTCCACGCCTCTGACGTCAGCTCACATACCTGAGATAGGTTAGTTTTTATTCAATGCCGCGTCGTTTTTATCAGCCTTCCCCCTACTCCGCTGAGGAAAATCCCTTAGATTCCAGGCTATGAAAAAATTCTTACCTGCCAGTAGGGAGCGGCTTCACAGGCCCATGGCAGATCGACCGGTAATACTGCCTGGCCCTGAACGTCGCTGTTCCGCTATTTCCCGTGTTGGCGCTGCCGTTATCAATCCACCAGTCCGGCTCATCCCCTCCGGAAATCCCGGCGGTGATGCATTCGTACACAAAGCCTTTGTACCGCTCCGGAGAAGTAACCCAATCCATAGCGAACGCTCCGTTAGCTGCCGGGCTGGTGCCGCTGCGTTCGTCGTCCTGACTCCATCGACCACCACATCACGGTAGCCCGGCCTCCGTCCTCGTCGGAGAGCCTTTGGGATTCAAACAACTTGATATTTTCCTGATTGATGGCCATACCTTCTGTCCCTTTTAACATAAGTGTGGTGAGGAAGAGTGCTATGAAAAGAGTTGGTTCACAGGCTGCATTTTCCTATGCACTATTTTTCCTCAGCCTGTTGGTGGTTCTTTTGATGCAGGCCGGGCTTGGGAGAGCCGGTTGGAGGGATGCGCCAGATTGGGAAAGTCAGCCTACTTTCGTGCAGCGTTTTCAGGAGCACCAGTTCCTGGCCGCCTGTCGGCAAGGGCGCAGTGATATTGTGAAATACTGGCTGACTCAGGAGGGTTTTAACACTAACGAGGAGTTTGTCAGCGGCACAAGCAAGGAAAAGAGATCAGGTCTGTATATGGCGGCTAACTATGGTCATTCTGAGGTCGTTAAAATTCTTGTTGATGCCGGGGCTGATCTGCATCAAGCCTGGGGTAGTGCAACGCCCCTGTTTCAAGCCAGTCAGAATGGCCATGCCAAGGTCGTCCGCATACTTGTTGATGCCGGGGCCGATTTGAATCAAACTTGGAAGGGAGCCACACCTCTGTTTCAAGCCAGTCAGGAGGGCCATGCCGAGGTCGTTTTCATACTTGTTGCTGCCGGGGCTGATCTGCATCAAGCCTGGCATGGTGCAACGCCTCTGTTTCAAGCCAGTCAGAATGGCCATGCCGAGGTCGTTCACATACTTGTTGATGCTCTTGTTAAGGGCGGGGCTGATCTGAATCACGCCAAGACTGGTGCAACGCCTCTGTTTATAGCCAGTCAGGAGGGCTATGCCGATATTGTCTCTATGCTTGTTAATGCGGGGGCTGATCCAACAATGACATGGCGTTATCTTAAAATTTTTACC